>NZ_BAAHAR010000002.1:0-217567 GCF_054777395.1 Nocardiopsis oceani | reverse complement strand
CGCCCGTACCGCACAGCGCCTGCTGGCCATGGCCGCGGCGATCTGGCACAACTGGGAGACCAACGCCCCCGTCAAGCGGTCCCTGATCGCCTACGACCACTGAAGACATCGGACTCAATCATCTAGGGGTGGGCGGCGAGCTGGACGTCGAGCAGGTCGAGGTCGGCGGCGCCGGGGAACGCGGGGTCCTCCATGACGGCGCGCAGGCGTCGGCGGACGGGACGGGCCTCGCTGCGGGTGGTGACCGGCTCGGCGGCCAGGCGGCCCTCTCCGGTGCTGATACCGGTGGGCGTCCTCAGGGTCCAACCCGTGTGGTCGGCGGCCAGCAGCAACCCGACGGTTCCGTCGTCATACACCCGAACCCACTGCCCCACCAGGTCAGCGGGGTCACCCAACGGACGGGGGGCGGGCGTGGGAACGGAGTGGGCGCTCATCATGGGGTTTCCTCGGTGGTTCGTTGAACTGCTTTCCTCGGTGAGACGCTCCCGTAGCCCGACTATGATGCGCTTTCGAAAAACTTTTGGTCAACGGCCCCCGATCAGGGCCCCTGGTCCCGCCCCAGCCGGGCTATAGCCCCGGTTTACGGACGCGTTCACTGCCCGGGCAGGGTGCCGTAGCTGTTGCGGTAGACCTTTCCCGGTTTGGGCCACGTGAACTTCAGCCCCGCCCAGACCTCGTCGACGCGCAAGCAGGTGCTCTCGACCATCCCGAGGTCGTAGCCGATGGCGATGACGCTCTTCATATCGAGGTCGGTGCCGTACCGGCGGCCCTTGGGCCAGGACACCCACAGCATCCCGCTCGGGCGCAGGTGGTCCCTGAGTTCGGGGAATCCCTCTCGGAGTTGCCGCTGCCCGGTGGTGAACAGGTGCAGGTAGTCGAATGGGCCGGTGAGCTCGCCGGGTAGGTCCAGCTCCGGGAGCCGGAGCCCGGCGAGCACCCCGTCAGGAGCCCCGACCAGGTGAGCCCTGCTGCCTTCTCTGATCCCCATCTTCTGCGCCACGGTTCGCTGAGTCATACCCCGAAGCTAGAACGCGCCACCGACAGTCAGGCTCCTTCGTCGAATCGCGCGCGGGCGCGCTCGACGCTGGGCATGTGGTCGGTGGTCCAGTGCAGGAGCGCGTCGATGAGGTCCTGGAGCGTTTTCCCGAGGGGCGTGATCCGGTACTCGACGGCGACGGGGCGCGTGCTCGTGACGACGCGCTCGACCATCCCGTTGCGTTCGAGGCGCCGCAGCGTAGCAGTGAGCGACTTCTGCGTCACGGCCGGGATCGCGCGGCGCAGACCGTTGAAGCGCAGGGGCCTCTCGCACAGCTTGTCGAGTACGTGCAATGACCACTTGTCGAGCACCTGGTCCAGCAGCTCGCGGTGGGCCGCGGTGACCTGGGAGTACTCGGGTTCTGAGTGGGTGGTTTCCCGCATGACACCTGGTTCCGTTGAAGTTCCCTCTATGCACCTAGTAGACATTGGATACCTATCAGATGGCAAACGAAGGGAACCCGGCATGACCGTGCAGTTGCTCTCCCCCGAGGGCATGTTCCAACCTGTCCCCTACCACCATGTCTCGATCGGCACCGGCACCCGCCAGGTGCACGTGGCAGGCCAGATCGCCCGCGACGCGGCGGGTGAGCCCGTGGCGGAGGGCGACCTGACCGGCCAGGTCGCCCAGGCCCTGCGCAACACCGCGCGCGGGCTCAACGGCGCCGGGGCCGGCTTCTCCGATGTCGTGCGCCTGCGGTTCTTCGCCACGGCGTGGAAGCCCGAGAAGATGGATGCCTTCCTCGCCGGGATCGACCGCGTCGCCGACGAGTTGGGGCTTCCGCGCCCGTGGCCGCCCGTGTCCCTCATCGGTGTCGACTACCTGTTCGAGCCCGACGTGCTGGTGGAAGTCGAGGCGTTCGCCGTTCTCGAATAGTCGCTCACCATTGGCCGGGGCCGGCGCCGGGTTCCGGCGGGCCCGGGCCGCCGACACCCGGCCAGGCTGCTCAGACCTCGATCATCCGCCAGGCCTCAGGGTCGGCCGGGGTCTCGGTGAAGGCGTAGCGGACCGTGTCGCGGTCCAGAGCGATCAGGGTGACCGAACCGGTGGCCCAGACCTGGCCGTCGCCCAAGTCCGCGTGGGCGATCAGGCCGGAGGGGTCTCCGGACGTACCGGTGCCCGCGGAGCGCGGTTCGGTGTTGGCGGCCTCGGTGATGAGGCGCGGCCACTCCCCCCACGCATCGAGGGTCTTGGTGGTGGACAGGTCCGGGTCCGGGCGGGTGCCAGCGAACTCGGGGGTGTGGCGGGCCGCGCGGGGATCGGCGGGGTCCAGGCCGGTGTTCACGATGGTGGTCACCCCCTGGGGCAGGGACCTGGTGTCCAGGCACCGCCCGTCCCAGCTGTACAGGGTGGCGCTGTGGTGGTCGGCGTCAAGGAGGTGGAAGGGCGCGAACCTGGTGGGGTCCTCACCCGCCAAGGCGTCGCGGTGCTGCCTGGCCAGGGCACGCAGGGGCAGATCGCCCCGGCTCGCGGGGTAGGTGCCCTCCCAAGGCATGCGGCCGTCCCATGGCCAGCCGTTGAGCAGGGCGGCCACGCGTTCACGGCCCGTTTCCACAGCCAGCCAGGTACCGCCCGCCAGGCGGTCGCGTCCCCCCAGCAGCTCCGGCCGCTCCGGCCAGTGGCGCGCGGGCCCGTCCCAGGGGCGCGCGCGCATCTCGTCCCGGAGCGCCGCCATGACCAGCGGTGTCCTGGCGCTCGGGTCGAAGCCGACGATGACCGTGCACATCTGTCCCCCACGCGTTTCGGGTCCCTTGACAAGGACTCTACGGTGGCGGGTCACACCATGCTTGGCGCACTCCGGGATTCGGGCACGAACCCTGGTCCTCGGAGCCCGCTACCTGGCACCCCGACCGGGGGGAAGGCTGCACCCCTGGTCAAAAGAAGGGTCAGGCCCAGGGTGCAACCGTGGAAACTCCTCTACCCTGGTTTCTCTCAGCGCTTGTGTGCGTTGACTTCGGGATCCGTCCGCGCGGAGTCCGCGTTCGGAACGTTCCCCCTTCGCTTTCCTTGCCCGACCAGGAGCCTTCCTTGCCCGAAGAAGCCGACCGGACCGAGCCGGGTCCGACCTCCACAGCGACCGGCCGGGTGCCAGCCCCGTCGGTCCTGACGGCACCGCCCCTCGAACCGGGGCTGTCCCGCGAGGAGGTCGCCGAGCGGATCGCCAGCGGCCGGACCAACGACGTGCCGGTGCGGGCGAGCCGCAGTGTCGGCCAGATCATCCGCGGCAACGTCTTCACCCGGATCAACGCGATGATCGCGGTGCTGTTCGCGATCATCGCCGTGATCGGGCCGATCCAGGACGGGCTCTTCGCGCTGGTCATCGTGATCAACACGCTGATCGGCATCATCCAGGAGCTGCGGGCCAAACGCACCCTGGACAAGCTCGCGATCGTCAACGCCGCGCGCCCGAGGGTGGTGCGCGACGGCGCCACCGTGCGGGTGGCCACCCAGGAGATCGTCCTGGACGAGGTCGTGGAAGTCGGGGTCGGCGACCAGATCGTCGTGGACGGCGAGGTCACTTGGGCCGGCGGCCTGGAGGTCGACGAGTCCCTGCTGACGGGCGAGGCCGACCCGGTGCTCAAACAGCCCGGGGACACGGTGATGTCGGGCAGCTTCGTGGTGTCCGGGGCCGGGCGGTTCCGGGCCACCAAGGTCGGGCGTCACGCGTACGCGGCGCGCCTGGCCGAGGAGGCGAGCCGGTTCTCGCTGGTGCGTTCGGAGCTGCGTTCGGGGATCAACACGATCCTGACCTGGATCACGTACGCGCTGTTCCCGATCGGCGGCCTGCTGATCTACAGCCAACTGTTCATGAACGGCGAGGTCGCGCTGGATCCTTCGGCCACGAGCGGCATTTCGGGGCCGTTCGCCGACGCGCTGCGCGGCATGGTGGCGGCCTTGGTGTCGATGATCCCCGAAGGGCTCATCCTGCTGACCAGCATCGCCTTCGCGGTCGGTGTGATCCGGTTGGGCAAGCAGAAGTGCCTGGTGCAGGAGCTGCCCGCGATCGAGGGTCTGGCCCGGGTGGACGTGGTGTGCACCGACAAGACGGGCACGCTGACCGAGGTCGGCATGAAGCTCGCCGAGGTCCGTGACCTGGGCGGGCAGACCAACGGCAACGGCCGGGCCCGGGTCGCCCCGACCCGGGTGCTGGCCGCGCTGGCGGACAGCGATCCGGACCCGAACCCCAGCATGACCGCGATCTCCGAGGGGTGTGCGGCCACTGGACAGAAGGCGCCGGACTGGAGTGTGACGGCGCTGGCCCCGTTCTCGTCGGCGCGCAAGTGGAGCGGTGCGAGCCTGCTGACGCCCGCCGGTGAGGAGCACTGGGTCTTGGGCGCGACCGACGTCCTTGCCGAATCCGACTCGCCTGCCGCCGCCGAGGCGGCCCGGCTGGGGGCGCAGGGTCTGCGTGTGCTGCTGCTGGCCCGCGCCTCGGTCCGGGTGGACGACGACGGAGCCCCGGGCACGGTGCGGCCGGTCTCCCTGGTGGTGCTGGACCAGCGGGTCCGCGAGGACGCCGGACCGACCCTGGACTACTTCTCCGACCAGGGTGTGGCCGTCAAGATCGTCTCCGGCGACCACGCCGCGTCGGTCGGCGCCGTGGGCCGGGAACTGCGCCTCGGCGGTGCGGACCGGCCGCTGGACGCCCGGGAGCTGTCCGAGGACCCCGAGCAGCTGTCCCGTGAGGTGGAGGACCACTCGTCGTTCGGCCGGGTGACGCCCGAGCGCAAGCGCGACATGGTGCGTGGCCTGCGCGACCGCGGGCACACGGTGGCGATGACCGGTGACGGTGTCAACGACGTGCTGGCGCTGAAGGAGGCCGACATCGGGGTGGCGATGGGCTCGGGCAGCCCCGCCTCCCGTTCCGTGGCCCAGCTCGTGCTCTTGGACAACCGGTTCGCGGTGCTGCCCCGCGTGGTCGCCGAAGGTCGGCGGGTGATCGGCAACATCGAGCGGGTGGCCAGCCTGTTCCTGACCAAGACGGTGTACACGATGGTGCTCGCGATCATCGTGGGTTCCCTGGCCGTCGCCTACCCGTTCTTTCCCCGGCACGCGACGCTGATCAACGCCGTCACCTTCGGTATCCCGTCGTTCTTCCTGGCCCTGGCGCCCAACACCGACATCGCCCGGCCCGGGTTCGTTCTGCGCACACTGAGGCTGGCGGTCCCCTCGGGGATGGTGGCGGGGCTGGCCGCGGTGACGACCTACTTGCTGGTGCTGGGCGGGCGGACGGTGCCCGACCCCGCGGACCGGACGGCGGTGGTGATCACGCTGTGCGCGACCACGCTGTGGGTGCTGCTGTTGGTGGCCAAGCCGTATGTGTGGTGGAAGGTGGTGCTGGTCGGGTCCATGGTCGGGATCCTGACACTCGCCATGGTGACGCCGTGGGGGCAGTGGTTCTTCGCCCTGGACGTGAGCGACCCGGCGAAGGTCCTCACAGCGCTCGCCGTCGCGGGCGTGGCGATCGGGGCGATCACGGTGATCCGGGTGGTGGACGACCGGATGCTGGCCCGGTCGGAGGCCAGGGCCGCTGAGAAGGAGTCGGAGGAGCGATCTTCCACCCGGACACCTTCCTGAGCAGGGTGGATGGCGCCCGTCGCGGAACCGCGGCGGGCGCTTCGCTGCCCGGCTCCGAGCCCGGTTCCCACCTCGGCGCCGTTCAGCGGAGGACCAGCGTGGGAACTGTTCAACGCCCACACCGACCGCCATCCTGGGTGCGCCACGTGTCTGGATCGACAGGAGCTACATTGAGCATCCCGAACGCGCACATCCGAGCCGTGCTGGACGGCTACCTTGAGCGCTTTCCCAAGGAAGCCGACGCGGCCGGTCCCTTGGTGCGGGCCTTGGACGACGAGCACGAGCTCTCCTCCCCCAAGGAGTTCCGCGTGGGACACGTGACCTCGGGGGCCGTGGTGCTCGACCCGTGCTGGCGGGTGCTGATGGTCCGTGCGGGGGAAGAGGGCCCTTGGCGTCTGCCGGGCGGACACCTCTCCGACGGGGACGGCGCGCTGGACGAGGCGTCGCTGAGCCGGCTGCTGGAGGCGACCGGGATCGCACCCGAGCAGGTCGAGTCCGCGTCGGACCCGCTCCCGCTGGACCTGGACGTCCGCCTCGCGCCGGAGTCGGACCGGGGCGAGCCCGAACACCTGCACTTCACCTTCCTGCACCTGTACCGGTCGAACGCGGCCGCGGTGCCCGCGAGCGGTGTCTCCGGGGCCCTCGCGTGGCGCCCGCACACCGACGTCCCTTCGGCCCGCCTGGCGGCGAAGATCTCCCAGACCCTGGCGACCAGCCGGGAGGCGTTCAAGCGCGAGGCCGCCAGAGCCTGACCTCCGTCGCAGGTCACGATCCCGGCCTCCCCGGGTTCCATTCATCGCCAAAACTGCATATGATCGCCACATGACGATGAATAATGCCGCATGTGCGGGACCGGGAGTCGACGCGGCCGAGGCCCTCTTCCACAGCCTCTCCGACGGCAACCGGCTGGCGATCGTGCGCCGACTGGCCGAGGGCGAGGCCCGCGTGGCCGACCTCGTGGAACAGCTGGGCCTGGCCCAGTCCACGGTCTCCAAGCACGTCTCCTGCCTGCGCGACTGCGGACTGGTGGACGGGCGCACCGAAGGCCGCCAGGTGTTCTACTCGCTGGCCCGCCCCGAACTGTTGGAGCTGCTGGCGGCGGCCGAGACCGTCCTGGCCGCCACCGGGAACGCGGTGGCGCTCTGCCCCACCTACGGGGTCGACAGCCCGGCAGCTGAGACCCGCGCGGTTTCGGGCGCTGACGCGCCTGTGAGCGAAACCGGTGCGGGCGGGGCGGCTACGGGCGGCGCGGTCTCCGATGGGTGACTCCTGCTGCGACCCGACGCCGACCACCCCCGTACGGACCGAGGCCGTGGCGCCCATCCGGCTGTGGCAGGTCGGCGAGCTCCGGTTCGCCGCCGTCGCCGCCCTGCTGTTGCTGGCGGGGTACGCCGCGGGCTGGGCCGGGGCCGCCGATATCCTGCCCCCGGTCCTCAAGGCGGCCGCCCTGGTGGTCGCCGGGTCGACCTTCGTCCCCGCGACCCTGCGCCGCCTGGCCAAGGGCCGGATCGGTGTCGGCACCCTGATGACCATCGCCGCGCTGGGAGCCGTCGCCCTCGGAGAGGTCGGCGAGGCCGCCATGCTGGCGGTCCTGTTCACCATCGCCGAAGGCCTGGAGGAGTACGCGGTCGCCCGCACCAGGCGGGGCCTGCGCGCCCTGCTGGACCTGGTCCCCGCTCGGGCGACCGTGCTGAGCGACGGGGTCGAGCACACCGTCGCGCCCGAAGAACTGCGCCCCGGTCAGACCCTGGTCCTGCGCCCGGGCGAGCGCCTGGCCACCGACGGAACCGTCTCCGCCGGGTACACCGCGCTGGACACGTCCGCCGTCACCGGGGAGTCCGTCCCGGTGGAGACCCGCCCCGGCAGCGAGGTGTACGCCGGTTCGGTCAACGGCACCGGCCTGCTGGAGATCACCGTGACCGCCGACGCCGAGGACAACTCCCTGGCCCGCGTGGTACGGATCGTGGAGGCCGAACAGGCCCGGAAGGGCCGCGGCCAACGGTTGGCCGACCGCGTCGCCCGCCCCCTGGTCCCCGGCGTGATGATCGCGGCCGCCCTGGTCGCGGCGGTCGGCTCGATGTTCGGGGACCCGCTGACCTGGATCGAACGCGCCCTGGTCGTGTTGGTGGCGGCCTCACCCTGCGCGCTGGCCATCTCCGTCCCGGTCACCGTGGTCGCCGCCATCGGCACCGCCTCGAGGCAGGGCACCCTGGTCAAGGGCGGTGCGGCGCTGGAGGCGATGGGCCGGATCGGGGTGGTCGCCCTGGACAAGACCGGCACGCTGACCCGCAACGAGCCCGCCGTCGTCGAGGTGGCGCCCGCTCCCGGTCACACCCGCGCGCGGGTTCTGGCCCTGGCGGCCGCTCTGGAGGCGCGCAGCGAGCACCCCCTGGCCCGCGCCGTGCTGGCGGCCCACCCCTCCCCCGGCCCTGCGGAGGAAGTCCAGGCCGTTCCCGGATCCGGGTTGACGGGCCTGGTGGACGGGAGGGCCCTGCGGCTGGGGCGCCCGGGCTGGATCGACGCCGGGCCGCTCGACGCGGCGGTGGAACGGCTGCTGGGCGCGGGCGCGACCGTGGTCCTGGTGGAGGAGGACGGTGCGCTGGTCGGCGCGCTGGCCGTCCGCGACGAACCGCGCCCCGAAGCCGCTGAGGTCGTCGCCGGTCTGCGCCGGTCCGGCTACCGGGTCGCGATGCTCACCGGCGACCACCGGGTCACTGCCGACGCGCTGGCCGCCGAGGCGGGGATCGACCCGGACGAGGTCCACGCGGGGCTGCTCCCAGAGGACAAAGCCGCGGTGGTCGGCCGGCTGCGGGTCAGCGGCCCCGTGGTGATGGTCGGCGACGGGGTCAACGACGCCCCGGCACTGGCCAGCGCCGACCTGGGCGTGGCCATGGGGGCGATGGGCACCGACGTGGCCGTGGAGACCGCCGACGTGGCCCTGATGGGCGAGGACCTGCGCAACCTGCCCCGAGCGCTGGAGCACGCCCGCCGGGCGCGGGTGGTCATGTGGCAGAGCATCGCGTTGTCGCTGGCGATCATCGTCGTGCTCATGCCCTTGGCGCTGTTCGGGGTTCTGGGCCTGGCCGCTGTGGTCCTGGTCCACGAGGTCGCGGAGGTGGTGGTCATCGCCAACGGCATGCGCGCCGGACGCCGTCACCCGGAAGCCCGGCGTTCCCGCAGTTCACCCGCCCACCAGGGGCAGACCCGCGACCCCGACCACGATCGCCGTGAGGCTGAGCAGCCGCCTGGGAGAGGCTGACTCCCCCAGAAAGAGCATCCCGGCCCCGGCAACGCCGACCGCCCCGACACCCACCCACACGGCGTAGGCGCCGCCGACCGGGAGTTCGCGCAGCGCCAGCGCGAGCATCCCGAGGCTGACCAGCGCCACCGCGATTCCAAAGGCCACCCAGCCGGGATGGGGCCGGGTGAGGGCGAGAGCCCACACGACTTCCAGCAGGGCCGCAGCGAGCAGGATGCCCCAGGCCATGGATCGGGCGCTCACGCGGTGACACCGCCGTCGACCGTGATCGAGGTACCGGTGATGTAGGCACCCGAGGGCCCGGCCAGGTGAGCGACGGTGGCGGCCACGTCCTCGGGGGTTCCGTAACGCCCGAGGGCGGTCAGGGCACGTTCGGCCTCGGCGTCGGGGCCGTCGGCGGGGTTCATGTCGGTGTCGGTGGACCCCGGGTGGACGAGGGTCACGGTGATGCCCCGCGGCCCGAGGTCGCGGGCAAGCCCCTTGGTGAACCCCACGAGGGCGGCTTTGCTCATGGAGTTCAGGCTGATGCCCGGGCCTGGCACGCGCTCGACGAGGCTGCTGCCGACGGTGATGACGCGACCGCCCGGTCCCATGTGCCGCAGGACAGCCCGGACGGCGACGAACACCCCTCTGACGTGCACGGCCATGGTGGTGTCGTAATCGTCGAGGGTGAGCTCGCCGATGTCGCCGTAGGGGAAGATCCCGGCATTGTTGACCAGGATGTCCAGGCCGCCGAGTTCGCTTGCCGTGCGGTCAACGGCTTCGGTGACCGCCTGGGGGTCGCTGACGTCGGCGGAGAGGGCGAGCGCCGTGTCGCCCGCCGCGCGGATGTTCCGGACCATCTCCGCCGCCTGTTCCGTTGAGGTGCGGTGGGTCAGCGCGACCGCTGCTCCCTCGGCCGCCAGGCGCAGGGCCGTGGCCGCCCCGATCCCTCGGCTGCCTCCGGTGACCAGCGCGACCTTGCCGTCCAGTGAACCCATGTCTGCCTCCCTCATTTATGTATCGATCACTACATAATTGATAGCATCGGATCGGGTGCGACCACAAGTGGATGCGGGGAGATATGGCGGGACGGCCGAGAAGGTTCGACCGGAGTGCGGCGCTGCGGACGGCCATGGAGCTCTTCTGGGAGCACGGCTACGAAGGGACGTCGCTGAGCATGCTCACGTCGGCCATGGGCATCACACCGACCAGCCTCTACGCCGCCTTCGGGTCCAAGGACGCGTTGTTCGAGGAGGCGGTGGAGCTGTACGACTCCGCGGACTCCTCACCCACGGTGCGCGCGCTCGAACTGACCCCGACCCGCGACGCCATCGAGTCGATGCTGCGGCGAAACGCCGACGCCTACGTCGACCCCGGCACCCCGCTTGGGTGCATGGTCGTACTGGCCGGAACGAACCTGGGGCGCGGTCACGAACACGTCGGACGCCACCTCGCCGGCCGCAGGGCGAAGGACCTTGCCCGGGTCACCGAGCGCATCGAGCGGGGCGTCTCCGACGGCGACCTGCCTGACGGACTCGACGCGCCCGCGCTGGCCTCCTACTGCGTGACGGTACTGCAGGGATTGTCCGTGCGAGCCCGGGACGGGTGTACGCGCAAGGAGGCACACGCCGTCATCGACGTCGCCATGGCCGCCTGGGACACGGTCGTGTCATAGGGTCCGCGGTACGGAGCTCCTCCCCGGACGGCCGACGGCCTCAGAGGGCTTTGAAATAGCGGGCGACGGGCAGCTGGGTGAACCCGGCCCTCTCGTAGGTGGAGCGTGCGGGGGCGTGGCCGGGGTCGCCGCCGGTCTCGATCATGGCGACCGTCATCCCCTCCGCACGCATGTACTCCTCCGCGAACTCCGTCAGCCTCGACCCCACGCCGCGGTTCTGCTGGTCGGGGTCGACCGCGAGCATGTGGACTTCGCCGGTGCGCTCCTCGCGGTTGAGTTTGACGGAGGCGAACCCGGCGACGCGGTCGGTCACCGCCACCCACACCCGAAGCTCGTCCGCGTCCAGGTCCGTCTGGACGTCACGGGACTGGGCATGGCGCCAGTCCCCCACGATCCGGTCGTAGATCCGGGCTCCCAGCACGCGCGCCAGTGATGTGTGCACGGGTTCCCAGGCGCGCAGCGACAGGGCGATGACGGCCTCGCGGTCCTCAGGGGCATAGGGGCGGATGCTGATGTCCATGGAGCGCAGCCTAACCACGACCGGTCTGGACCGGCCACGGATTTTCCCGCTCACAGGCTCCGGTAGTAGTGGACCACAGGAGAGGGGACGAACCCGGCCCTCTCGTAGACGGCGCGCGCCGAGGCGTGGGCGACGTCGCCCCCGGTCCTGATCACGGCGACGGCCATGCCCTCCTCCCGGATGCGCTCCACCGCGAATTCCGTGAGTGCCGAACCCAAACCTTCGCCCTGCTGGTCGGGATCGACGCCCAGCATGTGGATCTCGCCGGTACTCCCCTCGCGGTCGAGTCTGACGCTGACGAACCCGGCGACGCGGTCGGTCACCGCCACCCACACCCGAACCTCTTCCGCGTCCAGGTCCGCCTGGACGTCACGGGACTGGACCCGACGCCAGTCCCCGACGACGTGCCCGTAGATGCGCTCGCCGAGAGTCCGTTCCAGCGCGGCGTACCCGGGTGCCCAAGCGCGCAGCGACAGGGCGACCACGGCCTCGCGGTCATCGGGGGCGTACGCCCGGATACACATGTCCATGCGCCGCAGCGTAACGGTGCCCGTGGGACCGGGCCACGGGTTTTCCACCGGGCGATACGGTGGCGCTGGCCTCGGAACGAAGGAAGAACACGATGGTGGATGAAATTGGCATGCGGCACCTGCGTCGCGCGGTGGAGCTGGCCGCGGAGGCGCTGGACAAGGGTGACGAGCCCTTCGGCTCGGTGCTGGTGGGCGCGGACGGGGCGGTGCTGTTCGAGGACCACAACCATGTCGCCGGGGGCGACGCGACCCGGCACCCGGAGTTCGCCATCGCCCGCTGGGCCACCCAGAACATGGCTCCCGAGGACCGCGCGGCTGCGACCGTGTACACCTCGGGAGAGCACTGCGCCATGTGCTCGGCCGCCCACGCCTGGGTAGGGCTGGGCCGGATCGTGTACGCGACCTCTTCGGCCCAGCTGGTCGGTTGGCTCCGGGAGTGGGGTGTGACGACGGGGCCGGTGCGCCCCCTGGCCGTCAACGATGTCGCACCGGACGTCCCGGTGGAGGGCCCTGTGGACTCGTTGGCCGACGAGGTCAGGGCGCTGCACGCACGCCTCCACGGCCGGACCTGAGCGAGAGGCGGCCGGTCAGCCCTCGCGGATGGTCATGCGGGCGATCCGGTCCCCTTCGATGGTGAAGGCGAACGAGCTGAGGCCGTTGGCGTGGTTGGACCGCCAGTCACCCACCAACGTGACCCCTTCGTCGGTGGTCTGCGCTGACTGGACGCTCAGGATTCCCTTGGCGCCGATGAACTCTCCGTCACTCCACGCCTTGATGGCCTCGCGCCCCTGGAACTCGCGCCCCCAGTCGTCCACCACCCCGTCCTCGGTGAAGGCGTCCAGAAAGGCCTCTTCGTCGTGGTTGTTGACGCTGCCGACGAACGAGGCCACCGGCTCGGGGATGCGCACACTCATGCCTTACTCCCTGGGGTTGCGGATGCCCTCCCGTGCGGCCAGCTCGAGGCGGGAGAGTCGGCGCCAGTTGCTCGCGCCCGACCCCCGAGGATGCCAGTTCAGAGCTATCCCGCGCACCGTGCCGACGCCAACCCGGGGTAAACCATGACGAGGCCCGCCGCGGGGTGGTTCGCGGCGGGCCTCGGTGCTCCTCGGGGGCGCGCCCGCCCCGGGAGCGGGGAGGTTAGTTCCTGTTGTCCTCGTCGCGCTCGAACTGGCCCTTGATGACGCGGCCCCGGTTGGTGGTGGGCTGTTCCTGGTCCGCACCGCCCGGGTTCTGGCCAAAGGGGCTCTGACCGGAGGGGCTTCCCTGCGCGCCCGGGCCACCCGGAGCTCCCGGGCCGAACGGGCCCTGGCCCTGGTTGGGGATCGTGGCGCCGCGCACCACGAACTCCTCGTTCATGCGCTCCTGCATCTTCTGCATCCTGCGGGCGGCCCAAGCAGCGAAGACCCAGCGCAGGGCGGGGCGGGTGACCGGGGTGACCAGCAGCACGCCGAGTGCCGCGGTGATGAAGCCCGGGATGACCAGCAGGATGCCTCCGGCCATGAGCATCAGCGGATCCAGCAGACCCTTGCGCGGCTGCTCTCCGCCGCGCATCGCCTCGTCGGCGTCCTGGATGACCTTGCGCAGCGCCCGGCCGGTGTGGCGCAGGACAGCGAAGCCCAGGACCATCAGTGAGACGAGCGCGGCGAGGGTCCACAAGACACCGACCTCGCCGCCGATCCAGATCATCAGCCAGACTTCAAGGAACGGCAGTGCCATCAACGCCAGCACAATCAGCAGCGGCATCGTGATCCATCCTCAGAGTCGTGGGCCGAAAGCGAATCGCTCCCTGTTGGGGAGAACGTGTCCGTGGTGTTCATGGTTCCCGCCAAAGCCTTCCTCACGCGCGGGACCGCCGGCTCAGGTAGATCGAAGCGCCGACCGCGGCCAGGCCGAGAGCGGCGATCAGGGCCTCTGGGGCCGAGCCGAGCCTGGTGGACACGGTGGGGCCGTCCATGGCGGTGACCTCGGCCACGTGGATGTCGGGTTCGGCCTCGGGCGACTCGTAGACGACGCTGCCGTCGGGCTCGACCACGGCGCTGACCCCGCTGGTGGAGACCACCACCGCGGGCCGACCGTGCTCGACTGCGCGCAGCTGAGTGATGGCCAGCTGTTGGTTGGTCTGCCCGGTGAAGTTGTAGTTCGCGTTGTTGGTGGGGATCACGATGACCTGCCCGCCCTCGGCCACCGCTTCGCGCACCGGCGGGTCGAAGGCCACGTCGAAGCAGATCCCCACGGCCAGGGTGCTGTCCGCGATGTCGAGGTTCCCGGGCTCGGTGCCGGGGATGGCGTCGGAGCTGACCTGATCCAACCGGTCGACGAACTGGGTGAAGAACTCGCGGGCGGGGATGTACTCGCCGAACGGGACGAGGTAGCGCTTCTCGTAGACGTCGCCGGGACCGGTCTCGGGGTCCCAGACCACGCTCTGCACGTAGCGGGAGCCGTCGTCGTTGTAGCGGCTCATCCCCCACAGGAGCGGGACGCCCGCGTCGGCGGCGGCATCGCTGATGAGCTGCTCGGCCTCGGGTTCCCGGTAGGGGTCGATGTCACTGGCGTTCTCCGGCAGCAGCACCATGTCCGGTTCGGGGTACTCTCCGTCGCGGACTGCGTCAGCGAGTTCGTGGACCCCGGCCGCGTGGTTCTCCAGCACCTGCATACGCTCGCCGAGTACGGACATCTCGCCCACATTGGGGACGTTGCCCTGGACCATGCCGACCGTGACGTCCTCCTGCGGGGCAGGGCGTCCGATCGCGGGCGCCACGAGGCCGCCTAGGACGATCGCGGCGCTCGTGGCCAACCCCACGGCAGGAACGAGCACTCTCGCCTTCCCTCTGGCGGGTACGGCGCGCAGCACCGTCCACAGCAGCATCGCGCCGGTGAGGGCAACGGCGAAGGTGACCAGCGGTGAGGAGCCCAGCGCCGCGTAGCCGACGAAGGGCGTGTCCGGCTGGGCGAAGGCGAGCTTGCCCCAGGGGAAGCCGCCGAGCGGCCAGCGGGCGCGCAGAGCCTCCTGCGCCACCCACAGGGCTGCGGTCCACAGCGGCCAGTAGGGCAGGCGCCCGACCATGGCCAGGCCCATGGCCATGGGGATGAAGTAGACGGTCTCGGCCCCGGCGATGGCCAGCCAGACGTCGATACCGAAGATGTCCTGCCAGCTGACCAGCGGGACCATGAGCGTCGCGCCGGACAGGGCGCCCAGCCAGGCGGCGCGGCGCATCCGCGCGCCGCCCACGGCCACGAGCAGGAGGGCGGCGCTGAGCGGCCCCAGCCACCACAGGCCGTACGGGGGCAGTGCGAAGAGCTGGGCCAGGCCCGAGCCGATCGCGGCCAGGACCCGCCAGAGGAGGTCGTAGCGGCCCCAGCGGTGCCCCGGGGCCAGGGGGGACCACGTCGTGGCCCGCGCCTTCGGTTCCGGTGCCGTGGTGTTCGGCGGGGGTCCGTCGGAGGCCGGGGTTGTGCCCGACCCCGTGTGCTCGGCAACCACGTGGGGTGCTCGCTTTCCGCTGGTTCGAGAGGGTCCTAGCGGTCAGCATATTGGGGGGACGCGGAAAAGGCCCGAGCCACCCTTCGGACCGGCTCCGTCCCGTAGGCGGCGAGCTCGGAATACCGTTGTCTACTGGATGTTCGGGCCTTTTCCGGGTCCAACCCCCCGCCCGGTCGCGGTACTCCGCCCCTCACCCGATCCCAACTGCACCTGGCGCGTGGTGCAGCGTCCAATCGGACGAGCGGGGGCCGCACAACCGGTCCGTCCAGTGCTGGACTGGTCGTTAGGCTACCCAGACTCCCCGACCCCTTGTCTCAACTCAGCCGCCGTGTCGTGGCTGCCGCGTCAAGTGATGGGAGGGAAGAAAGTGATGAACCGTCGGACAGGCTAACGCACCTGGGGCCAGCACGCCAGTTAACCTCCGGTGGTTTGCGCATGACCGCAATCGGATCGAAATATTACTCGCTCTGGACAATCTGATCGCAATCATGTCTGATGTGATCAACAAACCAGCCCACTTCGATCAACTTCGAAAATTGGGCCGGGGTGGACGGATCGTCGGCCACGAGATCCCCCACCGGCACGCCACACCACCGACCCAGAGCGGGAGCCCAACCATGGCGGAGATCGTCCTCGAAGGCGTCGACAAGATTTACGGCGGCGACGTCAAAGCCGTAGACGACCTGAACCTCCAGATCAACGACGGCGAGTTCATGGTGCTCGTCGGCCCCTCCGGCTGTGGCAAGTCGACCGCGCTGCGCATGATCGCGGGCCTGGAGGAGATCTCCGCCGGCACCCTGGTGATCAGTGACGAGATCGTCAACGACCGGCCGCCCAAGGACCGCGACATCGCGATGGTCTTCCAGAACTACGCGCTCTACCCCCACATGAGCGTCGAGCAGAACCTCGCCTTCGGACTGAAGCTGCGCAAGGTCGCCAAGAGCGAGATCGCCCGCCGTGTCGGCGAGGCCGCGGAGATGCTCGGCCTCGAGCCCTACCTCAAGCGCAAGCCCGGCGCCCTCTCCGGCGGTCAGCGCCAGCGCGTGGCGATGGGCCGCGCCATCGTCCGCGAGCCGCGCGCCTTCCTCATGGACGAGCCCCTGTCCAACCTGGACGCCAAGCTGCGCGTGCAGATGCGCGCCTCCCTGAACCAGCTCCACGAGCGCTTGGGCGTCACCACCGTCTACGTCACCCACGACCAGATCGAGGCCATGACCCTCGGCGACCGGGTCGCAGTGCTGCGCGACGGCCGCCTCCAGCAGGTCGACACCCCCAAGCGCCTCTTCGACTCCCCCGTCAACCTGTTCGTGGCCGGGTTCATCGGCTCCCCCGCGATGAACTTCGTCGACGCCGAGCTCTCCCGCGACGGCGAGGGCGCGCTGCTCAAGTTCGCCGACCACGAGCTCCCGCTCAGCGCCGACTTCCTCAGGGAGCGCTCGCACCTGAACGACTACGTGGGGCGCAAGGTCATCCTCGGTATCCGCCCCTCGGACTTCAACGACGCCGAATTCGACGGCAACACCGGTCCGCGCATCGACGTCACCGCTGACATCACCGAGGAGCTGGGCACGGAGATCAACGTGATCTTCGGCATCGACGCCCCGCCGGTGCGCCACGAGGACGCGGCCGCGCTCGCCAAGGACGCGGCCGGTGACGGCGAGGAAGCCGCCGAAGCCGCCCTGCCCCTGGGTGACAGCCGCTCGCAGTTCACCGCCCGTGTGAGCCCGCGCAGCAGCGTACGCCCGGGCACCACCATCAGCCTGTCGGTGGACATCAGTCAGCTGCACTTCTTCGACCAGGACAGCGGTCTGGCGATCGGCCACCCCGACAACGTCTAGAACCCGTCGTGAGCCCGCGCGGGCGGCACCCGACTCCCCTCCCAGGTGCCGCCCGCGCTTCTTTTCGGCCGGACCGCTTCCCGCCGCTGACCGCCGGTCACGCACCGTCTCGGGTCAGCGGATCAGTTTCCGGCCCAGATCGCGGCGTTGAGCGCACTGGCGAAGACGACCCACGCCAGGTAGGGGGCGAGCAGGAGGGCCGCCGTCCGGCTGTGCCGCCAGGCCAGCACGATGGTCACGGCGACCGCGACCGCCAGGAGCACGATGTCGATGAGGGCGGCCCCGTACAGGCCCGCCCCGAAGAAGAGCGGGGTCCACGCGGCGTTCAGCGCCAGCTGGACGGCGTAGACGGTGAGGAAGGCTCCGGCCCCCTGGATCCCGGACGCCCGCCACACGAGCCAGCCCGCCCCCGCGATGAGCACGTACAAGGCGATCCACACCGGGCTGAACAGTTGGGCTGGCGGGGCCCAGGCAGGAAGTTCGAGGCTCGCGTAGACACCGCTCGAGCCTGCCGCCGCGGTACCCCCGACGAGCGCCGTCGCCAGAACGGCCAGCGCGAAGCCGGCCGCTGCCACCAGTGACCTGCTCGGCGCTGGAGTGCCGTGCAAGGTGTTCTCCATGGTCTCCCCCTCAGATGTACTTCTCTCCCGCCCCTACCCGATCCCGGTTCCCACCCGCGCAGTCCGCCCTGGCCGCACCCGCAAACCTTCCCTTTCGGTGACATTCCCGTTGCAGCAGGCCAGGCATCTCTTCCTTGACCGTCGAGTCGCGGCGGCTCAAACATGTGAAGGTGCGCAACCGAGCCCCCGGAGTCGCCCTCGCCCCCGATCCCACGTCGGTCGTCGACACCCTGCACGGCTGCCCCGTGCCGGACCCCTACCGCTGGCTCGAGTCGGCCGACTCGCCCGAGACCCTCCGCTGGCTCGAGGAGCGCGGCCGCGAGTACGAGCGCGCGGCGGGTTCCTGGCCCCTGCGCGAGCCGCTGGCCGCGCGTATCCGCTCCCTGGTGGCCACCGACCTGTGGTCCGGACCCACCCACCGCTCCGGCTCCGTGTTCGCGACCGTGCGCCCCGCCGGGGGCGAACACCCGCGCCTGGTCGTGTGGCGCACCGACCCCGTCGCCGCTCCCCGCTCTCCCGCCGCGCCAGAGTCCCCCTCCGCGCACCCGGACCCCCCCACCACGGCCCCAGGGGTACCGCACACCGTCTACGATCCCAGCGCCGACGACCCGAGCGGACGCACCACCCTGGACGCCTGGGAACCCAGCCCCGACGGACGCCTCGTCGCCCTCCAGACCTCCTCCGGCGGAGTGGAACGCGGCGGGCTGCGCGTGATCCGCGCGGCGGACGGCGCCCCGGTGGGCCCGGCCGTGCCGGGTGTCCGCTACTCACACGTGGCCTGGCTGCCCGGGGAGGAGCGTTCCTTCTACTACGTGCGTCGCGACGGCGCACAGGGGGTACGCGGCGTGTGGCTGCGGCGGATCACCGACGGCGCCGAGACCCTCGTACACGACTGCACCGGGCCTGGAACGGTCCCCGGTGTGCGGGTCCTGGGCGACCGCTGGCTGCTGGTGACCGAGAGCCACGGCACCGGTCACCGCACCGACCTGTGGCTGGCCGACCTGGCCAAGGACCCGCCGGAGCGGCCCGTGTTCCGCCCGGTCCAGGTGGGCCCGGAGGCCGAGACCGAGGCACGGTTGGGCCCGGACGGCCTGCTGTACCTGCGCACCACCTTGGACGCCCCTCGGCGCCGGATCTGCGTGGTCGACCCCGCCGAGTACACGGACGGCTCTGCCGAGTACACGGACGGCTCTGCCGACCGGGACACGGACGGGCCGACCGGCGGAGACTCGGACGGGCGCACCGGCAGGCGCACCGGCGGGCCCGGGCCCGAGCGGTGGCGCGAGGTCGTACCCGAGTCCCCCCGAGCCACTTTGGACGCCTTCTGCCCCCACTCGAGCGCGCGGGGTCCGGCCCTGCTGGTGGTCCGGACCCGGCTGGGCATCAGCGAGGCCGCCGTGCACGACGCCGCCACCGGGGCCCGCCGCCACGCGGTGGAACTGCCCGGTGAAGGCATGGTGTCCACCCCCGAGTCCGACCCCGACGGCGCCCTGTACCTCGGCTACGCGGACGTGGCCACTCAGCAGAAGGTGCTGCGTCTGGGCCCTGACGGGCGAAGGCCCACCGCTTGGCCGCCCGCCCCGGAAACCTCCGGAACCGACGTCCCCGACCGGCCGCCCTCTCCCTCCGTTGAGCGGAACGTGGTGTGGTGCCGGTCCGAGGACGGCACCCGGGTCCCGGTCACCGTTTTCGACGCCTCGGGCGGCTCGGTCCCCGGGCCGACCATCCTGCACGCCTACGGCGGTTTCGGGCGCCCGCGCCAGTTCGGGTTCAGCGCGACCGTTCTGGCCTGGTTGCAGTCCGGGGGCCGCTACGCCGTGGCCCACGTCCGCGGGGGCGGCGACGCCGGACGCCGGTGGCACCTCGAGGGTTCGGGCCGGCGCAAGCCGCGCGCCGTGGAGGACCTGGTTGCCACGGCCGACGCCCTGGTCTCCGCAGGGTGGTGCACGCGCGGGCAGCTGTGCCTTTCCGGCGGTTCGGCCGGCGGACTGCTGGTCCTGGCCGCCGCCACCGCCCGCCCGGACCTGTGCTCGGCGGTGATCGCCTCGGCCCCGCTCGCGGACATGGCGCGCTTCGAGCGCCTGGGGCTGGGCCGGATGTGGACGAGGGAGTTCGGCACCGCATCCGACCCCGAGGACTTCGCCGCCCTGATGTCCTACTCCCCCTACCACCGGGCGTTGGAGAGCGCCCTGCGCACGCCGGGGCTGCAGCATCCCAGCGTCTTGCTCACCGGGTTCCACGGCGACACCCGGACCGACGCCGCCCACCCGCGCAAGATGTGCGCGGCTCTGCTGGCCGCCGCCGGTGAGGGGCGCACACGAACACCTGCCCTGCTCCGCTACGAGCACGATGTCGGCCACGGCCCGCGCTCGGTGAGCAGAGCTGTCGGACTGGCCGCCGACGCACACGCGTTCGCGGCCCACAGAACGGGGCTGACCGGGCGCTGACGGGGCTCGGCCGAGCCCCGGCCATGAGGAACAACGGCACACAGAAAGCGAGGTGCGGTATGGACCCCATCGAGGTTGAGGTCGAGGACCTGGCGGAGGTGACCTCCCGCGACATCACCGCGGGCGGCGACAGTGACGGCACCGACTCCAGCTCGGACTTCATCTGATCCGGTCCCGCCCGGCCCGGCTGCCACGTCCCGGACCGGGCGGGTCCTTCCCACCCGCCCCATCGCCCCCGCTCCCCGATGTTCCACGCCCCTCCGCGGGGTGAATCCGCGCGCCCATCCGACCCGTCCGTTCCGGAAAGGACCGCCGTGACCGCCGATCCCGGCCACCTGTTCACCCGAGACCTGTGCGACGTCGTGGGCCGCGACGCCCTCACCACCCGCTTGTCGGAGGAGTTCGTCTTCGCCGACCTGGGCGCGGACGCCGTGCGTTCACTGCTGACCTTCGACGACCTCAACCGGATGCTGGCCACCTGTGCCCCCGAGCCGCCGCGGCTGCGGCTGCACCGGGACGGGGCGCCGGTACCTGTCGACCGCTACACCGAGCAGGGGACGGCCTCGCGGACCTCCCGTCGGATCGTGCGCCCGGAGTCGCTGTACCGGGAGCTGCGCGCCGGGGCGAGCCTGGTGCTGGACGGGATGGACCGGATGCACCCGCCGATCGGCGCGGCCGCCGACGACCTGATGCGGCTGACGCGTGAACGCGCGCAGGCCAACCTGTACTTGATCTGGGGGGAGTCCCGGGGGTTCGACACCCATTGGGACGACCACGACACGGTGATCGTCCAGGTGGAGGGGACCAAGCACTGGCAGGTGCACGGCCCGGGTACGCGGCCGCACCCGATGAAGAACGACACCGACCACTCTCACACCCCGCCCCGGGACGCCGACGGGGAACTGCACATGGTGTGGGAGGGGGTGCTGCGTCCCGGGCAGGTGATCCACGTGCCGCGCGGCTGGTGGCACACGGTGACGGGTACCGGTGAGGTGAGTATGCACCTGACCTTCGGTTTCACCCGGGCGACCGGGATCGACTGGGCGGACGCACTGGTGCGGAGGCTGTTCGAGGAGGAGTCGTTCCGGCAGGACCTGCCCCGGTTCGCCGACCCGGACGCCCGGCGCAAGCACCGCCACGAGCTGGTGGCCCGGATCACGGAGCTGGCAGAGGGGATGGATCTGGACGCCTTCCTCGCCGAACGCGACGCGCGCTTCCCCCGCCGTACGTCGTTCTCGCTGCCCTGGCCGGTGGAGGAGGGCACACTCCACGCCGAGGCCCGCGTGGAGTTCGTGCCGATCCTGCCCCCGCCACTGGAGCACGAGGGCACGGGCGAGGACGCCAAGGTGGCGCTCACGGTGGCCGGTAAGCGGTACCGGCTGCCCGTGGTGACGGAACCGGTGTTGGGGACGATCGCCGAGCACCGGGAGCTGTCCGTGGCGGAGCTGGCCGCCCGCGCGGGCGTGGAGGTGGAGGCGTGCGCGCAGGTGGTGACCGCGCTGAGCCGCCACCACCTGGTCCTGATCCGCTGAATCCCGGTCGGCACCCGCCCCGGAGCACCCCGTTCGGATAGCCTCGGCCCGCCGGGGCTCCGCGGAGTGAGGGGATGGCCGAGTGGGCGAGCACGTGTACGACGTGGTGGTGGTCGGCGGCGGGCAGGCCGGGCTGGCCTCCGGGTACTTCCTGCGGCGGCGCGGGCTGGACTTCGTCATCCTCGACGACGGGGAGGGGCCCGGTGGCTCGTGGGTGTCGTTCTGGGATTCGCTGCGGCTCTTCTCCACGGCCGCGCACAGCCCCCTGCCAGGCTGGTGGATGCCAGAGGAGTCCGGCCAGGAGTATCCCTCGGCCCGGCACGTGGTGGAGTACTTCGCCGCCTACGAACAGCGCTACGGGCTCCCGGTGCGCAGACCGGTCCGGGTCGGGCGGGTGGAGCCCGCCGGTGACCTGCTACGGGTGGTGTCCGACCGGGGATCGTGGCTGGCCGGGCACGTGATCAGCGCGACCGGCACCTGGCGGGCACCGCGGATTCCGGACGTTCCCGGCCGCGGGGTGTTCGAGGGCCGCCAGCTCCACACCGTGGACTACCGGAACCCGGCGCACCTGGCCGGGCTGCGGGTCGTGGTGGTGGGCGGCGGCAACTCGGCGGCCCAGATCCTCGCCGAACTCTCACCCGTGGCCGAGACCGTGTGGGCCACGCCGCGCCCGCCCCGGTTCCTGCCCGAAGAGTTGGACGGAAGCGCGCTGTTCGAGCTCGCGACGCGGCGGACGCGGACCCGGGAGGCGGGTGGAGCGGCGCCCGCGAGCCTCGCCGACCTCGGCGACATCGTGGCGGTGCCGAGCGTGCGGGAGGCCCGCGAGCGGGGTGCGCTGAAGGCCGAGCCGATGTTCGACCGGCTCACCAGGCACGGGGTGGCCTGGGCGGACGGCACCGAGTTCGAGTGTGACGCCGTGCTGTGGTGCACGGGTTTCCGGCCGGTGCTGGACCACCTGGAACCGCTCGGTGTGCGCGGCGCCGACGGGCGGATCGCGATGGACGGCCACCGGGCCGCGGCCGAACCCCGCCTGCACCCGCTCGGGTACGGCGAGTGGACCGGTCCGGCCTCGGCCACGATCATCGGGGTCGGCCGGGCCGCCAAGGCGACCGTGGCGGCGATCGCCGAGGCACCGGGTCAGCCTTCGCGCCGGGAGCGCACGTAGGCCTCGACCCCGTCGAGGATGCGGTGGAGGGAGAAGTCCAGGCCCGCCGCCGGCCCGCTGTGCCCCGAGTAGCCGGGGGGCACCGCATCGAACGTGCCCTCGTCGAAGGTCCGCAGGACCGTCGGGAACTCCTCGGGGTCGAGGACCCGGCGCAGGCTCTCCACCCACCCGTCCTCGTTCTCCGCCACGGTGGTGCCGTTCGCCTGGGCGGCCAGCGCCATGTCGTGCTCCATGCGGAGCACGTCCCTGAGCGTGTACGACAGCAGCAGCAGGATCTCCAGTGACTCGGCGTAGGTGAGCCCGGAGGCGGTGATCTCGCGGAGCCCGGCCTCCATCCACCTGAGCCCGTTGGGGCCGGAGGGCGGGCCGGACTGCGGGACGTAGGCCACCCACGGGTGGTTGCGGTACTGGGCCAGCGCCTCGTGGCACCACTGCTCCACGCCGGTTCGCCAGTCGCGGTCGGCACGCGGCTCCAGCCGCGGCCGGTGCATGGCCGCGTCACTCATGAGAGCGAGGAGGTCTTCTTTGCTGTCCACGTGCCGGTAGAGCGACATGGTGGTGTAGCCGAGCTCCTTGGCCACGCGCTGCATGGAGACAGCGTCCAACCCCTCCGAGTCGGCGATCCCGATCGCGGTGTCGACGATCGCCTCCCGGCTGAGTTTGGGCTTGGGTCCGCGCTTGGCGGCCTCCTTGAGTCCCCACAGGAGTTCGATCTCCCGGCTGGGCCCGGTCGTCGGCTGTTGCTCGCTCGTCATACCCCACCAGTCGTCCGTACTGCTCTTCGACGCCGGGCACCGGTGCGGACCACCCGGCTTCCGGTACTCGGTTGACACCCATCCTAGATCTGTGTATTACTTAAACAATTCAGTAGATGACATACACAGTTTACGGGGAACACAGTATGACTGAGTCAGCACCGCCGGCTATCCGTGCCAGAGGCCTCCACAAGCGCTACGGCGATACCCGGGCCCTGGACGGACTCGACCTCACCGTCGCCGCCGGCACCGTCCTGGGCCTGCTCGGACCCAACGGCGCGGGCAAGACCACCGCCGTTCGGGCACTGGCCACCCTGGTGCGACCCGACGCGGGAACCGCCACCGTCGGCGGCCACGACATCCTCACCGAGGCGGAGAAGGTCAGGTCCGCCATCGGGCTGACCGGGCAGTACGCCTCCGTCGACGAACTCCTGACCGCCCGCGAGAACCTCGTGATGTTCTGCCGCCTGTACGGCTTCGACCGGCGCGGCGCACACGAGCGCGCCGAGGCGCTCCTGGAGCGATTCGAGCTCGTCGACGCCGCCGACCGCCCCGCCAGCGGTTATTCCGGCGGAATGCGCCGCCGCCTCGACCTGGCGGTCAGCCTCATCCAGGAGCCCCGCATCCTGTTCTTGGACGAGCCCACCACCGGGTTGGACCCGCGCAGCCGCATCCGGGTGTGGGACGCGGCCCGCACCCTGGTCGACAGCGGGGCCACCGTGCTGTTGACCACGCAGTACCTGGAGGAGGCCGACCAGCTCGCCGACTCGGTCGCCGTCATCGACCACGGCCGGGTGATTGCCGAGGGCACACCGGACTCCCTGAAGTCGCAGGTGGGCGGTGACCGCTTGGACGTACTCGTCCACGATCCCGCCGACCTCACCGCCGTCGCCGATCTGCTGAGCCTGGCGCTGCACGCCAGCCCGCACGTCCACGCCGCCGAACGGCGGATCAGCGTGCCCGCCGAGGACCGGATGGCCGCCCTGACCGGGGCCGTGCGCGCCCTGGACGGCTCCGGGATCCGGATCGCCGACATCGGTGTGCGCCGCCCCAGCCTGGACGAGGTCTTCCTCGGCCTGACCGGCTCGCCCGCCGATCCGCCTGCCACCGACACCCAGCCCGCCACCACCGCCGAGGAGGCCGCCCGATGAGCGCCACCACACCCACCGCCGAAGGCGGTGCCGCTCCCCGCCCGCAGCTGACCGGCGCGCTCCCGCCCCGCTACACCACCCCGGGGTGGTCCAAGACGTGGTCGGACATCCTGGTCCTGACCCACCGCAACCTGCGCCACATGGCCCGTGATCCGTTCGAGGTGATCATCGCGCTCAGCATGCCGCTGGTCATGGTCCTGCTGTTCGGCTACCTGTTCGGCGACCTCATGTCCGGCGCGGGCACCGAGAACTACCGTGCGTACCTGGTGCCCGCCATGCTCGCCATGGTGATGGTGAACGGTATCGCCGGGACCGCGATCGGCATCAATAGGGACAGCGCACGCGACGTCATGAGCCGTTTCCGCTCCATGCCCATGTCACCGATGGCGATCCTCGGTGCCCGCACCCTGACCGACATGGCGCGGGCCTGTGTCGAGGTGGCACTGCTGCTGGCTTGCGGTGCCCTCATGGGCATGCAGTTCGAGAACGGTGTCCCCGGGATCCTGGCCGCCGCGGGTGTCCTGCTGCTCTTCCGCTTCGCACTGGTGTGGTTCGGGGTCCTTCTCGGCCTGCTCCTGCCCAACCCGGACGCGGTGGGCGCGATCGTCTATCCGCTGGCCATGCCGCTGACCATGCTGTCCACGGCCTTCGTCCCGTCTTCGGCGATGCCGTCCTGGCTCGCCCCGGTGGCCGAGTGGAACCCGCTGTCCGCCGTGGTCACCGCCATCCGTGAGCTGTTCGGCGGCCAGTCCCTGCCCTCGGACGCCTGGCCCGCGGAGAACGCCCTGTTCCTGGCCCTGTTCATCCCGACCGCCGCGATCGTTGTGTGCGTACCGCTGGCCCTGCGCCGCTTCCGCCGCCTCAGCAACTGACCGAGCACAGCCGAGCAGCCAAGGAGACCGGCCGCATGGCGCCCCCCACCACCGAAACCGCCCACCGACCCACACGACAAGCCCCGACCCTCCGCTGGTGGCAGCGGCCGTGGATCATCCCGCTGGCCCTGTTCAGCCTGACTTTCCTCGCCTTCAGCATCCCGCCGTACACCACGTTCGACCCCGATACGGCCCGCTTCCCGATCCGGGAGGACATCGCCTGGCACTACCCATTGATCCGGCTCATTGGCGGCGCAGACTCCGTCCTTGAGGGCGGAGATAGCCGTCCTGGGAATGAGACTGCTCTGGTACTGTGTGCAATGGTCCGATAACCAAGGGCCATGCGGATGGACTAGCCCGCAAGGGTGAACCGTGCCAGCCTGCGGAGACCTCTGGGTAGCCATGTCTGTGAAGCAGGAACCTGCTGCCGCCGCGAGGCGCGTAGCGCCACCAGACCCTGTCTGGTCGGAATCCCTCTCCGTTTACAAGAGGGAGGAAGTCAAGATCGCCCCGCTCAGCCACAGCGGCCTGAGCACCGCGATCAGCAACACCGTCTGGGCGATCCTGTGGCTGACGTTCACCGTCATCGGTTA
Source organism: Nocardiopsis oceani (assembly GCF_054777395.1). Lineage (NCBI taxonomy): Bacteria > Bacillati > Actinomycetota > Actinomycetes > Streptosporangiales > Nocardiopsidaceae > Nocardiopsis > Nocardiopsis oceani. The sequence continues at coordinate 191,533 of NZ_BAAHAR010000002.1, read as the reverse complement.
CCGCATGGTCCGTCAGCGCAGGTACGCCCGGCACCGCGAGTGGATGCTGCGCAGCTTCGTCCTGGTGTACGCGATAGCCCTGAACCGGGTGATCGTGTTCGCGCTGATCCTCGGCCTGTGGCCGTTCGTGGACGTCCAGGACGGGGCCGATATGGCGGAGGTGGGGCTGGCGATCGCCCCGGCCAGCAGTTTCCTGTCCTGGATCCTCCCGCTCCTGTTGGTCGAGTGGTGGCTCCAGTACCGCAAGCCCCGCCGACGGACCCGACACGCCCGGGCCACCCGTGAGAACGGCGCCACTTCCAGCACGCCAGCACCTTTCCACACCGACTAATCACCCGCCGCAATCTACGCAAACCCACTGTCACCGGGGCCGCGCACCCGCCCTGAACAGCCCTGTTCTCCGACACAAACCGTCCAGGATTCGGCAAACTCATCCCGGGGCGCATTGCTAGGCCAGCCTTCATTAGGGTAGCCTCACTTAAGAGGCGCAGATGAACCCGTCCCCCGGTGGTAGCTGCGACCACACCAACCCCACGGAGATGCCGGTTCCGCTATGCGACGAAGGGTTTTTCGGTGACACCAGATCCGCTCGACGCGCTCCGCAGTGTCTGCACGCGGCTCAAGTTCGCGCCGTTGCCGGAGATCACCCGTCTCGAAGACCTCCACGGCAGTCCGGCCGACAGCGTCCAACGGCACACCGTCACCTCCATGACCGAGCAGGACTGGCTCCCGGTCCTGTTCGACAAGCTCCGGAACGAGCACGGCCCCGGCCACCGGCTCCCCGCCGCCACCAACTTCCTGCGGGTCACCCTGCGGGAACCCGTCTTCATGGTCGCCGCCTCCCTGTACCTGACCGGACGCGCCCCGCTCCTGACCCCGGACACGCTCCACCTGCCCTGGGACACCGTCCGCTCCAAGTTCGGCAGGCCCGTCGTCGTGGACGTGCGCACCGCGGTACTGGCCGACGACCCGGCAGCCGACCACGCGGACACGGTGGTCGCCCGGGACGAGGACGAGCAGCTGCGACTCGCCGCCGAGGCGCTGTTCGCCACTTTCGAACCACTGCTCGACACCCTGCACGCGCACTCGCGCGCGGGCAAGCGCACCCTGTGGGGCTGGGTGCTCGACACCCTGCACTTCTACATGCTCAACCCGGCCCGCTACCTGGGCCAGGACGCCGAACAGGCCTGGGACCTGGCCACCCGGCTGGGGGAGGCAGTGGTAGACGCGGGCGCGGTCACCCGCAAGCGCCCCCGGCTCTTCCCGTTCGCACCCGGTCACCCGCGGGGCACCTGGGCCGTCCGCGGTACCTGCTGTTTCGACTACAAGGGCGACCCCGAGCACGGCTATTGCACCACGTGTCCGCTCAAGTGCGACGGCGAACGCCAGGAGGCCCTGTCGGAGTGGCTGCGCGACCCCGCGCTCGCCCCCTGACAGAACCTCCCGTCAACGGGCAGCCGTCAACCGGTCAACTCACCGGGGCCTCGACCGGGCCGGTGAAGAACGGTTCGAAGACCACGTGGTCGGGTTCGATCTCCCCTTCCACAGTGATCGCGCCGCTGGCGCTCTGGCCCGACTCGAGGGTCTGCAACCCGATCTCGTTGTCGTCCATCGAGATGGCCTCACCCGGTTCGTGTTCGGCGCCCTCGGTGTCCACGACGGTGAAGTAGAGCGGATTGACGTCCAGGGCCGCCTCCCCCGCGTTGGTCACCGACACCTCGACGCTGGTGTAGTCGCCGTCCACGTAGAGGGAGCTGGGCTCGAACTCGGTGCCGGTGGCGGTCACCTCGGCTTCCGACTCCCCGGCCTCCTCCTCGGCCGGTTGCTCGGGCGCGCTGTTCTCCGGACCGCTCTGCGGCCGGGGAGCCGCGTCGGCGACCAGATGGAGCAGCGCGCCGCAACCGCCTACGAGGAGGAGCAGGATCAGCACGGCACCGCAGCCGATCCCGAAGATCTTGCCCCAGGGGGTCTTCTTGGGCGGCGGCGGTTGGTATCCACCCGGCCCTCCGTAACCGCCCGGGGTCTGGGGCACGCCGGGCTCCCCCGGGTACTCGCCGTAACCGGGGGCATAGCCCGCGTGCTCGAAACCGGCCTGCTCCGGACCGCTGGGGCCGTAGGAGATCTCCCCCGGGTCCAGGGGTTCCGGCGGCGCCCCGGTGGGGTGTCCCCCCGGGGGTTCCGGCGGGGGTTCGCCGGGCGGTTGGCCAGGAGGTTGGCCAGGAGGTTGGCCGAGGGGTTGCCCGGTTGGCGGACCGCCGAGCGGATGGTCCGGCTGTCGGGAGTAGACGGGCTGATCCGGGTTACCGGTGTACCGGGGCTCCTCGGGCTGGCCGCTCCGCTGTGGTTCGGGGGCCGGGCCGCCGTACTGGTAGGTGCCGTTGGAAGGGGGTTCGGGCGGCGGTTCCTGGGTTGGGAACTCGTGCGCCGGTTCCCCCGGCGGCATCGCTCCGTCCTCGATCGGGTCACCCGGGTCACCCGGACGCCACTCCTCCGGAGGACGGTGGTTCACCGGATCCTCTTCCGGCCGCTCACCGGCCCCTCCCCCGGGATCCCGCTCGCTCAATGAGAACACCCCTTCGTCCAGCGGAACTCGCCCACCGAGGCCGGCAGGCGCCTCAAAACTGCACCTTAACCGCGCAAAGTTGGGTTCGAAGGAAGTTCACGGGGCGTTTCCGGTAAAGGTCCGGGCGAGTTTGCCCGCCCCCCGGACAGCCCCTGTCACCGGTCAGCCCGAACGGCTCCGGGACAGCAGCGCGCGGACGGCCAGAACGAACACCGGGACCGTGAACAGCGCGGCGAACAGGTTGAGGCCGCCGAAGCCCGCCGTGGACAGGACCACCCCGGACAGGGCACCTGCCGCTGCTCCTCCCAGGTTCATCGCGAGGTCGCTGAAGCCCTGGGCGCGCGGGCGCGCTTCCGCGGTGAGCGACTCCGCCAGCAAGGCGCTCCCGGAGACCAGCCCGAAGGACCAGCCCAGGCCGAGCAGGATCAGGCCGGTGGTCACCAGGGCCTCGTTGTGCCCGGCGGTGCCCGAGATGGCGGTGGCGAGGAGCAGGACCACCTGACCGGCCAGGAGCACGGACACCCGCCCCAGCCGGTCGGCGAGCCAGCCCACGACCGGGGAGAGCGCGTACATACCGGCGATGTGCAGGGAGATCGTCAGACCGATGACGGTGAGCGCGGCCCCGTGGTGGGACATGTGTACCGGGGTCATGGTCATCACCGCGACCATCACGGTGTGGCTGGCCACGATGCCCACCACGGCCAGCAGCGCACCCGGGCTGCCGGCGATCGCCCGGAGCCCGTCGGCCAGGCTGAGCTTCGTTTTCGGGGTACCACCCTTGGCCCGCTCGGCCCGTTCGGCCTCCGCGGTGGCGGCGAGCAGCGGGTCGGGGCGCAGCAGAAACCCGATGAGCGCGGCCCCGCCCAGGAATCCGACCGTGGTGAGCAGGACCGGCCCCAAGAGGTCGGTGAGGCCCAGTGCGGTGGCCAGGCCACCGGTCGGACCGATCAGGTTGGGGCCGACCACGGCGCCCACGGTGGTCGCCCACACCACGATCGACAGGTCGCGGCCACGGCTGCGCTCAGAGGCCAGGTCGGCGGCCGCGTGCCGCGCTTGGAGGTTCGTGGCGGTCCCGGCGCCGACCAGGACCATCCCGGCCAGGAAGAGGGCGAACACCTCCCAAGCCGTGGCGGCGATGACCACGAGCCCGCCAAGGGCACCGAGGAGCCAACCCAGGGTGAGTCCGGGGCGGCGGCCGCGCCGGGCCGCGGTGGCGGCCAAGGGCAGGGCGAAGACGGCCGCGCCCAGAGTGATCATGGTGGTGGCCATGCCGGACCACGTATCCGACCCGCTCAGGTCCAGGGCGATGAGCGCGCCCACGGCCAGCATGGCGCCCATGCCGATACCGCCCACGACTTGGGCGAGCATGAGGACCAGTACGGTGCGCCGTTGCAGGCGGGACCGCCCGGCCTCGGTAAGGACGGCCTCGCCCCCTGTGGTTTCCGTGGACACGCAGCCAACCCCCGATTCATCCGGCCAACGGACGAATCGTAGCCCTTCGGTGCATTTCGGACCATGCCTTACGGAACATGGTTCCCGCACCGGTCAACCTCGGCCGTACCGCCAGCGCAGGAAGCCGTGCTCGCGTTCCACGTAGCGCATCTCCGCGTAGAGGAGGTCGGGGTCGTCGGCGTGGACGACCACACCGCCCTCCGGAACCACCGGCCAGCAGGCGAATGCCCAGAAGCTACGGGTGTAGGTCCCCCAGAGCACGACCCACGCGCCCTGCTTCTGCCACTCGATGTGTTCGGCGACCTGGCGCCGCTCCTCATCCTTGTCGTCCATGCCGACCCAGGACATACCCGACCGTTGGGTGTCCGATCAGGCCGGAACCGGCCAGCTTGCGGGGTTTTCGTGCATCCCGCACGCCTTTCGACCCCCATAGCCGCACGGACCTCGGCAAACGCGAACGCCCGTGCTGGGGCACGGGCGTTCGGGAGGAGCGCGGGTCCGGTCAGCGACCGGCGACGAGACCGCTGCCGGGGACCGGCTCGGCCGGGTCGTTGCCCAGCGCGACGATCCTGTTCTCCCGGTCCACGTGCACGATGTGCTGGACGTGCTCGGCACGCTCCCGCTCGTCCACTTGGGCGTAGCCGATGATGATGACCAAGTCGCCGGGGCTCACCAGGCGCGCGGCCGCGCCGTTGATCCCGATCACTCCGGTGCCCCGCTCACCGACGAGGGCGTAGGTGACCAGGCGGTTGCCGTTGTCGATGTCGACGATGTGCACCTGCTCGCCGTCGACGATGTCGGCGGCCTCCATCAGGTCGGCGTCGATGGTCACCGACCCGACGTAGTGCAGGTCGGCCTGGGTGACCGTGGCACGGTGGATCTTGCCGTTCATGAGGGTGCGCAGCACTGCTGATGCCTCGTTTCAGGATGTCTTGCGGACTACAGGCCCCGTCCGGGGTCCCGTGCGTATCCCATGATGGCGTCCCGCGGGAACGGCTTCCTCCACCGGGGCACCCCTACGCGCCGGACACTCAGCCCAGCTCTGATGTCCCGCGGCTCCCCGCTGTCGCCGCCCCGGCGTACCCTCGCCGGGACCACATCAGACCCGCAGGAGACCCACGTGCCCGAGGCAGTCAGCGAGGAGGGGTGGTCGACCGTCAGCCGCCTTCCCCTGGACGAACAACTCACCGCGTTGGGGGCCGCGCTCGCCCTCAACAAGACCCTGGTGGAGGTCCTCGACCGGGTCGCCGAGCTGGCCGTACCGCGCTGGTACCTGACCGCCGGGTGCCTGTTCCAGACTGTATGGAACGTCGTCACCGGTCGGCCTACCACCCACGGGATCAGGGACTACGACCTCTTCTACTTCGACTCCGAGGGCCTCTCCTGGGATGCGGAGGACCGCGTGATCCGTGCCGGGGCCGCCCTGTTCGCGGACCTTCCAGCCAACGTGGAGATCCGTAACGAAGCCAGGGTGCACCTCTGGTACCAGGAGAAGTTCGGGGCCCCTGCGCCCCGTATACGAGTGTCGAGTCGGCGATCGACTCCTTCGCGGCGACCACCTGCTGCCTCGCCGTCCGCCAGGAGGCCGACGGCCGCTGGCGGTTCTACGCCCCGCACGGGCTGTCCGACGTCTTCGGCCTTCGGCTGCGTCCCAACCCGGTTCTGGCACCCGGCTCGGTCTACCGGGCCAAGGCCGAACGCTGGCAGGGGTTGTGGCCCGAACTCACCGTGCTCCCCTGGCCCACCGACTGAGCCCGAGGGCGAACCACTGTGGAACGCCCAGGTCCCCGAGCACCCCACCCACGTGTGATGATCATGGGTGGGAGCACGGGGCCTGAAAGCGGGCCCCGCGACACAGGGGAGGTCCGGGCATGGAGGGACGGCACCAGCACCACGACGCGGTGGTGATCGGGGCGGGGTTCGCGGGGCTCAGCGCCGCCCAGGACTTGGTCCGGGCCGGTCTGTCCGTGCAGCTCCTGGAGGCCAGGCCCCGCGTGGGCGGGCGCACCCTCACCCGCTACCTGCCCGACGGCACCCAGTTGGACCTGGGCGGACAGTGGATCGGACCGACCCAGCGGCGGATCAGCGCGGTCGTGGAGCACTACGGCATCGGCACCTACTCCACGCCCGCGCACGGGGAACCGGTGATCGACATCGACGGGGAGCGGCGCACCGCCGCGCCTCCCGAAGCGGACGCCCTGCTGGAGACGGTCGACGCGATGAGTCGGCAGGTGCCGCGCGAACGCCCCTGGGACATCCCCGAAGCACGGGACTGGGACCAGCAGACCTTCGCCTCCTGGCTCGAGGAGACCGGACACGACGAGCCGGTCACCCGCTACGTCGCCCGGGTCGTCTCCGGCGGGCTCCTGGCGGGAAGCCCCGCCGAGACCTCCGTGTTGGAGACCCTCTTCTACATCGCCAGCGCGGGCGGGGTCGAGGCGATCACCGGTTACGAGGGCGGCGCGCAGCAGACGCGGATCGTGGGCGGGGCCCAGGTGATCGCCGAACACATGGCCACCGACCTGCCCCCTGGCGTGCTGCGCCTGGGCGAACCCGTGATGGGTATCGAACACTCCGCCTCGGGTGCGCGGATCACCACTCGAACGCACTCCTACACGGCCTCGCGCGTCATCGCCGCTGTCCCGCCCGCCCTGGCCTCGCGCATCCGCTACGACCCGCCGCTACCGCCCCTGAAGGACGGTGCGCTCCAGCGAACCCCGGTCGGATCGGCCCTGAAGGTCCACGCGGTCTACCCCACTCCTTTCTGGCGCGAGCTGGGCCTGTCCGGGCTCTCCACCTCGGCCTCCGGGGTGCTCACCGAGACCGTCGACAACACCCCGCCGACCGGACCGCGCGCGGTTCTGACCGGTTTCGTCTACGGGGAAGACGCCGTCCTGCTGCGCCGCTTCGACCTGGAGGAACGCCGCAGGACCGTCGTGGACCGGCTCGTCGAACTCTTCGGCGACGGCGCCCGGGAACCCGAGGAATACGTGGAGTTCGACTGGATGGCCGAGGAGTGGACCCGCGGCTGCTTCTCCGGTCACCTCGTCCCGGGGGCGACCGTCCCCTTCGGGCCCGCCCTGCGCAGCCCGTCCGGGGTCATCCATTGGGCCAGCACGGAAACCGCCACCGAGTGGAACGGCTACTTCGACGGCGCGCTGGGTTCGGGCAGCCGCGCCGCCGCCGAGGTCCGTGAGTCCCTCGGACGCTGACACCCCCGAACCCCACCGGCCCGGTGCCGCGATTACGGTGGGGTTTCGCCACCCGTCTGGCCCCCAAGGGCCTTCACTGCTGTTAGGGTCGCGAACTCAGCGACCCGTCACCCGACACCGAGCGATACGAGGGGGCGACCCCGATGAGTGCCGCCGAATTCAACGCCCGCCGCTACTGGGACGAGCGGCTCCGCAAGAACTGGTCCCTGCACGGCGTGGGCATGGTGCGGCTGGCGCGCAGCTACAACCAGTGGATGTACCGTGTGCGCGCCCGCGTGTTCCGCAGGACGGTGCGGCGGTCCCGCATCGACACGCCCAACGCGTCGGTCCTCGACATCGGCTCGGGTACCGGGTTCTACGTCAACGCCTGGCGGGATCTGGGCGCCCGCGAGGTGCGGGGGATGGACATCGCCGACAGTGCGGTCGAACAGCTGCGCGAACGCTTCCCCGAGGTCCCCTTCGAGCGCGCGGACGTCTCCGACGGAACACCCTTCGAGGACGGCTCCTTCGACGCGGTCTCCATCTTCGACGTGCTGTTCCACATCGTCGACGACGACCGCTACGAGCAGGCGCTCACCGAGATCCACCGGGTCCTCGGCGTAGAAGGGCGCTTCATCTTCACGGAGAACTTCGTCCCGGAGCACCGGGCCGGGCGCAAGCACTACGTGAGCCGCTCCCGCACGGCCATCGAGGACCTGCTGCACCGGGCCGGGTTCGAAGTCGTGCGCCGCAGGCCCGCGTTCGTCTTCATGGCCCCGCCGGTCGCCTCCGACAGCCGCTGGCGCTGGGCCCTGTGGTCGAAGGTCCTGCTACCCCTCGCCCGGCGCGAGCTGCGCGGCAAGTACCTCGGCGCCGCGATGTACCCCTTCGAGGTGCTCCTGACCGCGGTTCCGCTCCGGAGCCCGGTCATGGAGATCGTGGTGTGCCGCAAGCGCCGCACCGACGACTGACGCTGACTGCTCGACCGGTCGGAGCCACCTCGGATGGACCGTCACGGACTCTTCGACTTCCGGATTCGCGCTTGACGCGACGTCAACGCGCACACTGGTCCCCAACAGACCGTCGGAAGACACACGGGTCCCCCGACGGGGTGTACCTGGCACTGTGGCCGGGCTACCTGGTGGCCGCGCTCGTCGCCTTGGCGGTCGAGGCGGTGGTGCGCGGCCTGGTGCGGCTCGCCCGACGGGCCGCGGCCCGGGCCGACCTCAGCGCATCCGGCGCTGGTAGGCGCGCAGGGCCAGAGGAAACAGCACCGCGTTGAGCACCGCGATCCACACCAGGCTGGTGGTGAGCGGTCCGGCGGACTCTCCGCCAAGGGTCAGCGCGCGCATGGTGACCGCCATGTGGCTGACCGGGTTGACGTCGACCCACACCTCCATCCAGCGGGGCATCGTCGCCGGGTCCGCGAAGATGTTGCTGCCGAAGGTCGGAACGATGACCGCCATCTGCCCCACACCCATAGCAGCTTGGGCTCCCCGGATGAGCATCCCGAGGATCACCGAGGCCCAGCACACGGTCAGGCCGAACAGCAGGGCCAGCGCGCAGGCGGCCAGCAGGGAGAGCGGGTCGGTCTGCACGCGGAAGCCCATCAGGAAGGCGACAGCGAGCAGGACGGCCAGTGCGATCGAGTACCGCAGCGTGTCGCCGAGGACAGTGCCGACCAGCGGCGCGGACCGGGCGATGGGCAGGCTGCGGAAGCGGTCGAAGACCCCCTTCTCGATGTCGTTGCTCAACGCCGTCCCAGTACCGATGCAGGCGTACAGGACGGTCATCACCATGAGTCCTGGCACGAGGGCCTGCAGGTAGTCCTGTCGGCCCCCGGCGATCGCCTCGCCGAAGAGCGTCGTGAAGATCAACAGGAACAGGATCGGCTGGAGGAAGGTGTCCACCAGCGACATTGGGTACCGGACCAGGGAGCGTACATTGCGTTCGGCCAGCACGACGCCGTGCCGGAGCCCTTGGCCGGGGCCGATCCGGGCCCGGGGGCGCGTCGGCAGGGTGCGGGCGGCTTCGCGGGTCGTGGTGGTCATCGTCGGCTCCCGGTGAGGGTGAGGAAGACGTCGTCGAGGCTCGGCAGGCGCAGGGCGAGTTCGTCGGTGCCGATGCCCTCCTGGTCCAGGTGGCGGACCAGGGCGGAGAGCAGGACCGGGTCGTCGACGGGCGCGGTGATTGTGCCCTTGGCGGTGTCCCGCGCGGGCGCGGAGCCGCCCAGCAGCCCGGTGAGGATCTCCCCGGCCCGGCCCAGGTCGCCGGGGTGGACCGGGCGCAGGTACAGCGTCTGGCTGCCGATGCGCTGCTTGAGTTCCTTGGGGGTGCCCTCGGCCACCGTTCGGCCGTGGTCGATGACCACGACGTCGTCGGCGAGCTGCTCGGCCTCTTCCAGGTACTGGGTGGTGAGCAGGACCGTCGTACCGGCTTGGGAGAGCCCTCGAACGATCTCCCAGAGCTGGTTGCGGCTGTGCGGGTCGAGGCCGGTGGTGGGTTCGTCCAGGCACAGGACGGTGGGATCGCCGACGAGGCTGGCGGCCAGGTCCACCCGGCGCCGCATCCCACCGGAGTAGGTACGCACCGGCCGGTGTGCGGCTTCGGTGAGCCCAAAGCGCTCGATGAGCTCCGCAGACCTGCGCCGGGCCGACCTCTTGGACGCGCCGAGCAGGCGGCCGACCAGTTCGAGGTTCTCGGCTCCGGTGAAGTTCTCGTCGACCGAGGCGTACTGGCCGGTCAGTCCGAGGCGGCGGCGTACGGCGACCGGGTCGCGCAGCGCGTCGTGGCCGTCGATCCACACGCCGCCCTCGTCGGGGCGTTCCAGGGTCGCCAGGACGCGCACGGCGGTGGTCTTGCCCGCTCCGTTGGGGCCGAGCAGCGCCAGGATGCTCCCGGCGGGCACGGCCAGGTCGACCCCGGCCAGGGCCAGGGTCCCGCCGAACCGCTTGACCAGGCCCTCGGCCCGGATACTGGTGTCCATGGTGTTCCTTTCTCAGGTCGGGAACACCGTGCCAAGGAGACCGGACAGCGGCCAGACAGAACACGGACAGCACCGGAGGCGCCCCGGACGGCCCCAGACAAGAATGTCCGGGCCCTGTCAGTCAGCCCTCGAACCGCCACTCGGGGCCGAGGTCGGCGGGCACGCCCCGGAGCTCGTGGCGCAGCCTCCGCACCCGAGGGCTGCCCAAGTCGGGGCGGCCCCGGAGCCGGGTGGCCGCGGCCAGTGCACGTGCGGCCTCCTCCGGTCGGCCCCGCTGGAGCAGCAGGTCGGCGGCGAGTTCAGCCACCCCGGCGTTCAGGAAGGCCATCCCGACGCCCTCGATCAGCTCCCACGCCTCCCGTAGCGCGACCCCCGCCTGCACGTCGTCGCCCTCTGCCAGCCGGACGGCGCCCTCGGACAGGTGCAGTTCCATGCGCAGGTACAGCACGTCCATCCACGCCCGGTCCAGCAGCGAGCGCGCTTCGGTGAGCAGCGCGCGTGCCCGGACGGCGTCCCCGTTGTCCAGGGCGACATCGCACATCCGGCACAGACTCAGGATCCGGTACTCCAGCCGGAGACCGCTCTCAGCGTTGAGCGCGGAGGACAGGGTGCGCTCCGCACCGGTGCGGTCTCCGCACCGCAGCCGCTCGTAGCCCAAGGCGATGAGCGTGCCGGGGAGCAGGCCCCCGGCCGGACCCTCCGGATCGATCAGCTCGAGTGCCTGTTCGATATCGCGTACCGCTTGCTCGTTGTGGCCGCTTTGGGAGCGCAGTTGGGCCAGCGCGGGCGTCATCATGGCGACCATCCACTGGTCCCCGACGTCTTGTGCGGCGGTGACCGCCTCCCCAGCGCGGGCCTCGGCGGTGTCGGGGTCCCCGGTGGCCTCGGCGAGGCCACCCAGGTAGCAGAACCCCGCGGACCGCACCCAGGGGTGGGGGTGGGCACTGGCACGCTCGGCGATGGCGGCCAGGCCGTCGTGGTCACCCAGGGACTCCGCCTGTTTGGCGCCGATCACCACTACCGGGGGAAAGGCCGCCATGATCCGGTCGTCGTCGACCATCCGCACGATCTCCGCGGCCTCCCCGGACCGGTCCTGACCGGGGAGGGCCGGAAGCATGGAGCGCGCGACGAGCAGGACGGTCCGCGTCGTGGTGTCAGTCGCGGACAAGTCGATTCCGTCGAGGCGGCGGGCGGCCTCCTCGAATCGGCCGCGCATGACCCAGTACCAGGTAAGAGCGCGAGCCAGCCGCGCAGCGGCCGCGTGGTCCCCCGTCTCCGTGGCGTGCGTGAGGAGGCCGGAGAGGTTGTCGTGCTCGTCGTCGAACAGGCGCAGCGCGCGGCCCTGGTCGGCGCCGAGCAGTCCGTGGCCCGCGCTCTGCGCGTACTGGGTGAGGTGTGCGGTAGCGGTGGCCCAGGCCCGTTCCTCCTCCCCCGCTTCCCGCAGGCGCTCCCGTGCGTAGGCCAGGGTGGTCTCCATCAGTCGGTAGCGGGTGGGACCGTCGCGGGAAGCGGTGGGCCGCAGCAGCGAGCGGTCCACCAAGGAGGCCAGCAGGAAGGGCACCTCGGTGGCGGGCAGGTCGTCCAGTGCGCACACCTGGGCGGCTCCCTCGGCGGTCGCGCCGCCGGGCAGGACCGACAGGCGCCGGGCCACCCGCTGGTCGGGTTCGGGGAGCAGCTCCCAGCTCCAGTCCAGGACTGCGCGCAGGGTCCGGTGCCGCTGGGGCACGGTGCGCCGAGCGGCTGAGAGCAGGGCGAAGCGCTCGTCCAGGCGGTCGGCGATCTCCCGGACCGTCATCGAACGCACCCGCGCGGCGGCCAGTTCGATGGCCAGGGGCAGCCCGTCCAAGCGGCGGCAGATCTGCGCAACGACCGGCAGGTCCTCCGGACCCGGTTCCGTGCCGGGCGCGGCCAGGGTGGCCCGCTCGGTGAACATCCGTACGGCCACGGAGTTACGGCTCTCTGCGACCTCCAACGGGTCCACCCGCAGCACCGCCTCCCCGTCCGCGGCCAAGGGTTCGCGGCTGGTGGCGAGCACGCGCAGTTCGGGGCAGCGGCCGAGCAGTTCCAGGACGGTCTCGGCGACCCCGTCGAGGAGGTGTTCGCAGTTGTCCAGGACCAGGAGCCTGGGACCGTCGGAGAGCACGGACGCCAGCTGGGACAGCCGGCCCCGTCCGGTCGGCCCTTCCAGGAGGGAGGACCCGCCCACACCCACGGCATCGGCCACCGCGTCGACGATCCCCTGCTCCTCCCAGAGCGGCGCCAGCTCCACGAACGACGCCCGCCGTAGGTCACCGCCGAGGACGGAGCCTGTGGAGAGGAGTTCGACGGCGATCCGGGTCTTGCCCACCCCGCCCGGCCCGAAGAGGGTGACCAGCCGGTGCTCGCAGAGCAGCCCCGAAAGGGCCTTGAGCTCGTCGTCACGGCCGTGGAAGCGGGTGAGGTAGGGGGCGATGCGGTTCCCGGAGGCCGTCGGGGACCCTGTGGCGGGTACGGGGCCCGCGGAGCGCAGGAGGTCGGTGTGGAGCCCGCGCAGCCAGGGCGCGGGGTCGGCACCCAGTTCCTCAGCTAGGGCGTTGCGCAGGCGGTCGTACACGGCGAGCGCCTCGGCGTCGCGGCCGTCGGCGTGCAGGGCACGCATCAACAGCCCGTGGGGCCGCTCGCGCAGCGGGTTGTGCTCGCACAGGCCACGCAGCTCGGTCAGGAGCGCAGCCGCCTCCCCTAACCGCGACCGGGCCTCCAGTATGTCCTCGGCGGCGGTCAGCTTCAGCTCGGCGAGCCGGTGCCGAGTGTGTTCGGCGAACCGGGTGTTGATCCCTGCCAGCGGTTCCCCGCGCCAGAGCTCCAAGGTGCGGGACAAGGTATCGGCGGCCTCGGCCGGGTTGTGGTCGGCGAGCTGGCGGCGGCCCCGCTCCGCCCACGTCTCGAAGCGGTGGAAGTCGACCTCCTCGGGGGCCGCGTCCAGCACGTAGCCGCCGGGAACGGCCCCGGGGCCCAGGTCCGCCGCGCCGTGTCCGCGCAGCAGCGACCGGGTCCGCGCAGCAGCGACCGGGTCCGTGAGACCAGGCGGGCCAGGGTCTCGGTGCCGCCGCCCGGCGGATCACCGTCCCAGACCTCCGCCAAGAGCAGGTCGGCGGGGACCGTCCTCCCGGGCGCGAGCGCCAAGCGGGCCAGCAGGACGGCGGAGCGCCCGGTGACGAAGGGCAGGGCCTGCCCCTGCCCGTCCCGCAGGACGAGGGGGCCCAGGATTTCGACGCGCACACTGCGAATCTTTCAGAAGGTTCGCGCCGCTACCAAGCCCGGGCGCGGCCGTTTCCGGCCACGCCCGCGACTCCCCGCCGCGCACGGGCAGGGCCCCGCTCCCCCGCCGCCGGTCAGTTGAGGGACGAGTACGCGACCACGCCGCGGCGGACCAGGTCGGCGGCCTTGCGGGCCCTGCTCCGCACCTGCGGGTCGGCCGCCGCCCCGGCGATCTGGCTGAGCATGTCCACCAGCATCTTCGCGGTGCGCACGAAGTCGCCCGCGGTCATGTCGGACTGGCGCAGGATCGCGTCGAGCCGGTCGCCCCGCGCCCAGCGGTGCGCGGTCCACACGAAACCGAGGTCGGGCTGGCGCTGGAAGGAGACGCGGTGCCGGGACTCCACCTCGTTCAGCTCGCCCCACAGCCGCATCATCTCCGTGAGCGCCTCGTCGACCGCGCCCTCGGGCACGCGCGGGAAGGCGTCGTCGCCCCGGCGCGCCTCGTAGACCAGTGCGGCGACGCACGCGGCCAGGTCCACCGGGTTGAGGTCCTCCCACACGCCCCGGCGCAGGCACTCGGCGACGAGCAGGTCCAGTTCGGAGTAGATCTTGGCGAGCCTGCCGCCGTCCTCGGAAACCTCGTCCCCCGACAGGTAGTCCAGGTCCTCCAGGACGCCGCACACCCGGTCGAAGGTGCGGGAGATGACGTGGGAGCGCCCCTCCACCCGGCGGCGCAGCACGTCCGTCTCCTTCTTGAGCCGGAAGTAGCGCTCGGCCCAGCGGGCGTGGTCCTCGCGGTCGGAGCAGCCGTGGCAGGGGTGCTCCTTGAGTTCGGCGCGCAGCCGCCGGATCTCAGGGTCCTCCTGGTCACCCCGGCGCTTGCCGCGCTCGTAGGCGGGGTCGCCGCCCTGGTCCCTGAGCTTGTTGCGCAGCGTCGAGGCCAGGTCCTGGCGAGAGCGAGGGGAGCGCGCGGAGAAGGACTTGGGGATGCGCATCCGGCCCGACGGCTTCACCGGGACGGTGAAGTCACTGGAGTTGAGCCGCTTGACCTGTTTGTCCACGGTCAGGACCAGCGGCGCGGGCAGGTCGTGGCGCAGCCCCGGGTCCAGGACCACGGCGTGCCCGGAGAAGCGACCTGAGGGGACGCGGATGATGTCGCCCGTGCGGAACTTCTCCATGCTCTCCAGGGCCTCGTCGCGGCGCTGGGCCGAGCGGTTGCGTGAGAGCTCGGCCTCGCGGTCGCTCAGGGCACGGCGCAGCGCCGCGTACTCCATGAAGTCGCCCAGGTGGCACTCGGCGGCCTGGGCGTAGCCCTCCAGCGCTTCCTCGTGCTTGCGCAGCTTCCGCACCAGGCCGACTACCGCGCGGTCGGCCTGGAACTGGGCGAAGGAGGCCTCCAGCATGTTGCGGCTGCGTTGGCGGCCGACCTGGCCGACCAGGTTGACGGCCATGTTGTAGGAGGGCTGGAAGCTGGAGTTCAGCGGGTAGGTGCGGGTGCCCGCGAGGCTGGCCACCGACTCGGGGTCGGTCCCGGCCTGCCAGATGACGACGGCGTGGCCTTCCACGTCGATACCGCGACGCCCGGCCCGGCCGGTGAGCTGCGTGTACTCGCCGGGGGTGAGCGGGGCGTGGGTCTCGCCGTTCCACTTGTCGAGCTTTTCGATCACCACCGTGCGCGCCGGCATGTTGATGCCCAGGGCGAGCGTCTCGGTGGCGAAGACCGCGCGGATCAGACCTTGGGAGAACAGGTGCTCGACGACCTCCTTGAAGGTGGGCAGCATGCCCGCGTGGTGCGCGGAGATGCCCGCCTCCAGGGCGCGCAGCCAGGAGTCGAAACCGAGCACGGTGAGGTCGGCGCGAGGGATGTCCGCGCAGCGCGTCTCCGCGTACTCGCGGATGTAGTCGGCCTCCTCGGGGGTGGTGAGGACCAGCCCGGAGGCCACGCACTGCCGGACCGCGTCGTCGCACCCGGCGCGGCTGAAGACGAAGGTGATTGCCGGGAGCAGCCCTTCGGCGTCCAGCTCCTCGATCATCGTCGGGCGTGTGGGCGGGGCGAACCGGGTGCGCGGGCGCACGTTGCCGCGGGCCCGCGTCTGCGGGTGGCGGCGCCGGTTGGCGAGCTGGGTCGTGCGTGCGTCGTCCTCGGCGGTACGGCTGAGGTAGGGGTTGATGAGCAGCTTCTGCCCGCCCACCTCGATCTCCTGCGGACTCTGGCGCTGCGACCGGCGCCGCTCGCGCTTGCGGCGGTTGCGTCCTCCGCCGCTCTCTTCGGTGGCGGAGGCCTCCTCCTCGGGTTCGACGAAGAGGTCGTGGATGCGCTTGCCCACCATCACGTGCTGCCACAGCGGCACGGGGCGCTTCTCGTCGACGATGACCGTGGTGTCGCCGCGTACCTGCTGGAGCCACTCGCCGAATTCCTCGGCGTTGCTGACGGTCGCGGACAGGGCGACCATGCGCACCGACTCGGGAAGGTGGATGATCACCTCCTCCCAGACCGCGCCGCGGAAGCGGTCGGCGAGGTAGTGGACCTCGTCCATGACCACGTAGGCCAGGCCGCCCAGCGTGGACGAGCCCTCGTAGAGCATGTTGCGCAGTACCTCGGTGGTCATGACGACCACCGGCGCCTCGCCGTTGACACTGTTGTCGCCGGTGAGCAGCCCGACCTGGTCAGCGCCGTAGCGCTTGACCAGGTCGTTGTACTTCTGGTTGGACAGCGCCTTGATCGGCGTCGTGTAGAAGCACTTGGTGCCCTCTGCGAGGGCACGGTGCACGGCGAACTCGCCGACTACGGTCTTGCCGGAACCGGTCGGCGCCGCGACCAGCACCCCGTGCCCGCCCTCCAAGGCCTTGCAGGCCCTGATCTGGAAGGGGTCGAACTCGAACCCGTAGAGCCCCTGGAAGGCATCGATCGCGGCGCTCGAAGCGCTCTGGCGTCGGCGGAAGGCGGCGTACTGCTCGGAGTGACTACTCATAGGACCATCAGCCTATGAGGTCAGCTCCAGCATCTCGACCGCTTTGGGCACCACGTCGCACACCAGTCTCGGGGGCCCCATACGCTCGCCGTCGGCGAAGGCGGTTCCGGCCTCACCTCGGATGGTGACGGAGCGTCCCCGGTCGAGGACCACCTCTTCGAGGTCGAGGTGGCTCCCGTTGAAGACCTTGGGGAACATGCGCAGGAACCGGCCCAGCGGCCCCTCCTTGACGAAGACGACGTCCAGCAGCCCGTCGTCGGGAACCGCCTCCGCGCACACGTGCATGCCGCCCCCGTAGGCGGAAGTGTTGCCGACCGCGACCAGCATCCCGGGTTCGGCGATGCGCCGGTCGTCGATGTCGATCTCGAAGTCGATGGGGCGGAAGGAGCGCAGTTCGGCGAGGAGGCCGACGAGGTAGCCGGCCCGGCCGATCCCGAAGCGGAAGTTGTTCACCCGTTCGTTGACCCTGGCGTCGAATCCGCAGGCCAGAACGCTCATGTAGTAGCGCTGAGTGCCGTCGGCGGTGGTCAGGCGCACGACGTCGCTGGGGCGGGTGCGCCCCTCCAGGATCGCCGCGGCCACGGACTTGGCCGAGCCTCGTGGGAGGCCGAAGGCGCGCGCGATGTCGTTGCCGGTCCCGGCGGGGATGACCGCGAGGGGGACCCCGGAACCCACCACACCCTGCAGGGCCTGGTGGGCGAGGCCGTCACCGCCCACGGCGACCAGGGCGTCGGGGCCGTCGGAGGCGGCCAGTCGGGCCAGGCGCCGACTGTCCGCCGCGGAGCGGCCGGTATAGACGTGCACGCGTGCTCCTGCGCCGCGCAGGGCCTCTTTGAGGCGCACCGCGATGACGGAGGCGCGGCGCCGGCCGGAGGCCGGGTTGACCAGAAGGGCGATATGAGGGGGCATATGCCGGTCCTTAGCTACCCACAGCTGGGGTCGGGATGGTGTACGGGGACGGGTGAGGCACCCGCACACCCGCCGCGCCCGAGTGTGCGCGCCGCCGGTTTAGGAGTCCTCGGTCCCGGACCCCGGCCCGGCTTCCTCACGCTGGCGGCGATGGTACTCCTCCATGGCCTCGGGCGTGTTCAGCGGGGAGGGCACCCAACCGGCCTCGACCTCGGCCTGGCCGCGCTGGATCGCGATCTCCTCCTCGGTGAGGTACTCCTCGGGGATGTCGAACTCGCCGTCTCGGGCCCCCAGGACGAAGGCCTCCCACTCGGCGGGGGTGAAGAACAGGGTGCCCTTCTCCGGCGACTTCCCGTCCCGCACGGCACGGAAACCGTCGTCGAACTCGGCGACCTCCACGACCGCCTCGGCGTCCGGCTTGGACAGGGAGGAGCGCATCCATACGGCATGGGTGGTGTCGTGCCATTTCTCGTTGCCCATGGCCTCGGGCGGCAGGTCCTTCTTGGCCTCAGTCTGCTCGCTCATCACGTGCTTCCCATATCCGCTTCTGGTTGCAGGGGCCGAGGGTATGGGGGTCAGAGCCGCCCATCGGCCTCAGGGGCAACCAAGCGTTGCCCCTGGCTCGAACCCTAGCGTGCCTGGAGCGGGCTCACAGCCGCTTGACCTGTCAACGCTCAATCGCCTTTGCCGCGGCCCTTGCCCGCTTCGGACCCCTCGAATTCGTCCAAGCCGGAGGGCTGGTCGTCGATCTCGGAGATCTCGTCGTCGTCCAGGTCGCTGGTGGGGTCCTTGCGCCTCTTGCGGCGGTCGTTGAAGAAGCAGAAGAGTTCGGCGATCTCGAAGAGGACGACGAGGGGGATGGCCAGGGCCAGCATCGAGATGGGCTCGGCCGGGGTGACGATGGCGGCGATCAGGAACGCGCAGAAGATGATGACCCGGCGCCACTTGGCGATGGCGGCATGGGTGAGGACCCCGACGATGTTGAGCAGGACCACCAGCAGCGGCAGGACGAAGCCGAGGCCGAACATGACCATCATGATGAGCATGTAGTTGAGGTACTCACCGATGGTCAGGAACGGGTCCGCCTCGTCTGGCAGGAACCCGAACAGCATCTGCAGGGCCAGCGCCGTGATCGTGTACGCCAGACCGGCGCCGACGACGAACAGGATCCCGGCCAGCGGGGCGAAGATGTAGGCGTACTTCTTCTCGCGGCCGTGCAGTGCGGGGGCGACGAAGGCCCACAGCTGGTAGAGCCAGAACGGCCCGGTGACCAGGGCACCGACGAGCAGCCACACCTTGAAGGCGACGAAGAACGCGTCGAAGGGCCCGGTGACGATGAGGGAGCACCCGCCGCCGTCGACGACCTGGGAGGCCGGCAGCGAACAGTAGGGCTCGGTGAGGAAGTCCCACACCTGGTCGTAGAAGATGAAGCCGACCACGGCGCCCAGGCCCAGGATGATCATCACCTTGGCCAACCGGTTGCGCAGCTCGCGCAGGTGGTCCATGAGCGGCATCCGGGCGTCCGGGTTGACCGATCGGCTTCGGGACCTCATGGTGCGGTCACTCTCTTCCCATTCGGGCCCGCGCGGGCGGCGCGGACTCCCGCTGACAACAGCCGTCCGGCGCGGCACCCCTCGGTCGGTACCGCGCCAGTCCACGTGCCAGAGCTAGTTGTTGTAGGTCTGGTTGGTGGGCTCACCGGACTCGTTGACCAGGCGCTGGCCCGCGGGCAGCTGCGGGTAACCCGGCTGCTGGTTGTTTGCGCCCGGCTGCTGCGGCTGGGAGGACGGGGACTGCTGGTCCTGCGGCTGCTCTCCCTGCGCGGCGGCCTCGTCGGAGTCCTTGGCCTCGTTGTCGTCGTCGACCAGGCCCTTGCTCTCGGCCTTGAGGATACGGGCGCTCCGCCCCAGGGAACGGGCCAGGTCCGGGAGTTTCTTGGCTCCGAACAGCAGAATGGCCAGGATCACCAGGATGGCGATGGTAGGTCCGTTGAACGGTCCCATGGTTCTACCTCTCTGTGCGGCGCGACCAAGCGCCTCTGATGGTACGCGTATTCGACCGCGGGTCCTTCATGTACCCGTTCCCGCGCCTCGAATACGCTCACGCAGGTCAGCGCTGCTCGCCTGGTACCCGCCCGCCGCCCGTGTCACCGCTTCGGACAGCACGGAAGCGTCGCGGCGCACCCTCAGGGCGAGGGCGCCGACGACGAGCACTCCGGAGCAAAACATGCCGAACAGGACAGCGAGGGCGATCACGCTCTCACCATATCCCGTTCCGGATGACCTACACCCCGCCCCCAGATGAACAGGTAAGCCTCACTCCGGCGACGAAGTGGTCTCGACCAATTTCTCGGAAGTTTGAGGTGCGCCGTAGTGCGCCAGGGCCTGACGCGCCTCGGACCGCACCTCTTCGGCGAGGTTGCCCGGGGACACCAGGCGCCCCTCCCGCCCCAGAGACAGGGCCAGCCGCGCCACCCAGGCCGGGGCCGGCGTACGCAGCGTCGCCCGCACCCCGCCACCGGGAAGCTCGGCGACCGACTCGCATACGTAGTCCTCGGTGACCCAGCGCGCGGAGGGCTCCAGGACCAGGGTCACCAGGGCATCGCGCTCAGAGCGCTCCAGCACCCCGGCCGACAGGTCGCGGCGGACCACACCCTCGGGCACCTCTGCCGCGTAGGGCAGCACCGTCAGCTCCAGGACCCGGTCCAGGCGGAACAGCCGCACGTCCTCGCGCAGACGGCAGTAACCCTCCAGGAAGGTGTGCCCGTCCTGGACCACCAGCCCCAGCGGGTCGACATCGCGCTCGGTCACCCGGTCCAGGTAGCCCGACAGGTAGCGCAGATGCAGGCGCTGCCCGGCCTCCAACGCCTCCGAACAACGGCGCTGGGTCTGCGTGACCTGCTCGTCCGACTCGACCCGGACCTGGACCGCGTCGGCCAGGTCGCTGACCACCGTGCCGGCGGCGGTACGCAGTTTCTCCCCCACCCGTTTGAGCGCGCTGTCCTCCACCCCCCGCGGTTCGGGCAGCGCCTCCAGCAGGGACAGGCCCACGACCAGGCTGGCCGCCTCGTCAGCGGTCAGCCGCAGAGGCTGGGCCAGGGTGTCGGCGTTGCCGATGATGATCTCGCCGGTCGCCTTGGCCGCGTCCAGGTCGACGTCGATCAGGTCGCCGGGGGTGTAACCCGGCAGCCCGCACATCCACAGCAGCCTGAGGTCGGCCACCACCTGGCGCTCGGTGAGCCCGAAGTGCCGCGCCACCTCGGGCACCCGCACGTCGCGCCCGAGCGCGTACGGAACCAGCATGAGGAGCCGGTGCAGCTGGTCGGCGGAGCGCGGCCCGCGAGCTGGGGCGTCCTCGCCCTCGCTCTCCCCGGTGATTTCGGGGCTGTCCCGCTCGACCGGCGCCTCAGCCGCCCCTTCCAGGTGGGAGACCATGGCCGCGCGCACCCCCTCCGGTTCCACCACGACCGCCCGCGAACCATGGGAGGCCACCTGCCGCACCAGGTCGAGCACGGAGTTGTAGGGCAGCGTGATGGTGTCCCAACCGGAGTCGGCACCCTCACGCTCACCGGGGACCACCCGCACCGCGCCGCGGCGCAGGGCGTGCGCGGCGTCGGTACGCACCCGCAGGGTCGCGGTCCGCTCCGGCTCGGCCCTCTGCTGGGAGACCACCGAACGCAGGTCCACCCCCTCGGGGACGGTCACGTCCGGGCCGGAGCGCTCGACCGTCACCTCACCCTGGATCCGGCCCAGGCGGAAGACCCTCCGTGCGTCCCGCAGCCGGTCATGGCCCACCACGTACCAGTGGCCGCGCAGGTTGACGATGCCCCACGGCTCGATCCCGCGCCGCTGGGCCTCGATCTGGCCGGGCTTGCGGTAGGCGAAGGAGATCGGGCGCCGATCGCGGACCGCCTGCCAGACCGGGCCGAAGGCGGGCTCGTCGGTACGCATCGCGGGGGTGAGTCCCGGTGCCGCTTCGGAGTCCACCGGGACCCCGGCGGAGCGGAGCTTGAACAGGGCGTCAGCGGCGGCCTTGCCCAGTGAGGCGTGCCGCCAGGCGCGGGCGGCCAGGCCCAGTACCACCGCTTCGTCGGGCAGGAGCTCGATCTCAGGCAGCTCGTAGTCCGAGCGGGAGATCCGGTACCCCTCATCGCCGCTGAACGCGTCACCGCCACCCACCTGTATGGGGATGCCGCTGTCGCGCAGCTCCCGCTTGTCGCGCTCGAACATGCGCTTGAAGGCCGACTCGGTCTCCGCCTCCGCGTAACCGTGGACCGTCGCCCGGATCTCCTGAGCGGTGAGGTGGCGCCTCGTCGACAACAGGCAGATGACCAGGTTGAGTTGCCGTTCGGTCTTCCTGCGCGACATGGTCCGCACTCCTCTTGCCCGCTGATGTTGCCCGCTGTGTTCACCCGCAGGGGTGGGTCGACCGGGCGGGGCCGCGAGGGACGCGTCCTCCCACCGCCGGTTCAGCTCCGACGGTACCGTGCCGAGCGCGATCCGACGGCGCTCACCGACGATTCAGGCCGCGCCGTCCGCTGGGCCGGGGCGGCGGGGCGGCGGTGCTCGGCGTCGCCGTTTCCCGGGACGGGGGTGCGCCGGGTGGCGGCCATCATGTGTTCGGAGGGCGGGTCGAAGCGGCTCCCGGGACGGAACATGGCCAGCGAGGCCGGTTCGGCCAGCACGCCCTCGTCCACCCTCAGGGTCTCGGGCACGAACACGCTGCCGTCCCCGCAGGTGACACCCCACTTGCGGCCCGTTCCCGCGGACACGATCTGGCCGGGGTCAGCGCCCTCGACCTCCTCGGACAGCGTTCCCGAGCACAAGGTGATCCGGGCCGCACCGAACATCGCGAAGGCACCCGGGTACGGGGCCGTGAGAGCGCGCACCATCCGGTCCACGTCCCGTCCGGCCGCGGTGAAGTCCAGGTGTCCGTCGCTGGGGCGGCGCCGCGGCCACACCGAGACGTGGCCTGTCTGCGGACGGCGGGGCGCCCGCCCTTCCAGCAGCGCCTCCAGGTTGCGGACGAGGATTTCGGACTGCAGGTGCCCGACCCGCTCGTAGAGGCCGGTCGCGTTGATGTCCGGCGCGATGTCGAACCAGGTCCGGTCCACGATGTCGCCGGCAGTCGGCTCGCTGTCGAGGTGGAAGAGGGTGACGGCGCTGGAGCGCATGTCGCGCAGGATCGTCCACGGGATCGGGGCCCGTCCGCGGCCGACCGGCAGTGGGGAGGGGTGCACGCCGACACCGCCGAGCGGAAGCGACGCCAGCACCTCGTCGTCGACCAGTTGGGACCAGCCCGAGACGACCATCAGGTCGATCCGGTGCTCCGAGAGGGCGCCGCGGACCTCGTCGGTATTGATGTCGGAGGCCCTCAGGTGCGCGATACCGTGCCGCCGGGTGACGGCGTCGAAGTCTGCGTAGCCGGAGCGGTGCGCCAGCTCTGCGGGGTAGGAGACCACCAGGCTCGGCGGCAGTCCTTGGGCGCAGAGCTCCTCGAGCGCCGGAACACCCAGGCGCAGACCCGACACGTAGCAGTACCGCTGGCCTGGCATGGCTCCCCCTCACCCATACTCACCCTGGGTGACTGACTCTACGCTCGAACCGTCCTCACGAGGGACGTCTTCGCGCACCGGGTGTGTCGGTCCCGGACCGGCCCCGGGAACGGCGAAGCCCCGCGGGGATCACGCGCCCGCGGGGCTTCTACGGAGAGTGGGTCGGTGCTCACCCCACCGGGGTGGGTCCTACTCCGACTCCTCCTCGTCCGCTTCCTCGTCGGCCTCCTCGTCAGCGCCTTCCTCAGGGGCCTCCGGGTCGCCTTCCTCGTCGAGCTCGGGCGGCGGCGGGTTGTCGTAGGCGCCGAGGACGTCGACCACGAACACCAGGGTGCCCGCGGGAGCGCCCTGCTCCTCCGCGTCGTCCCCGTAGGCCAGGTCCGGCGGCACGACCAGCATCAGGCGGCTGCCGACGTTCTCGCCGACGATGCCCTCGTCCCAGCCCTCGATGACGGCGCCGCCGCCGATGGTGGTGTCGAAGGGGACACCGCCCTGGGCCCACGAGGAGTCGAAGACCTCGTTCTCGCCGGACTCCTCCTCGGGCTCCCAGCGCACGCCCGTGTACTGGACGACGATCTGCTGCTCCTCCTCGACCTCGTCGCCCTGGCCTTCGATGAGCGGGGTCACCTCGAGCTCTTCGGGGGCATCGGTGTCGGGGACGTCGATAACGGGCTCGGAGTGGCCTTCCTGCGTCACGGTGGGCAGGTCGCCGCCGCCGTCGTCGGTCTGCTCGCCGGGCACCACGGCGCCCTGGCTGAAGCTGTCCACCATGTCCATGACCAGGACGCTCGCGCCCTCGGGCGCCGGCTGACCCATCTGCTCGGCCTGCTGCTGCTCCTCCTCGCTCAGCGGCGGGAAGACGTAGACCGCACGGCTGTCGAGCGGCTGGCTGACCAAGGTGTCGGTGATGTACTCCGGCATCTGGTCCATGCGGATGAGGTCGGGGGCCCCGCTCTCGTAGCTGGACTGGCCCTCGACCGGTTCGCCCTCGCCGGGGGCCGTCCACTGGTACTGGACGACATTGGCGACGACCAGGTCGTCCGCTGCGACCAGGTCACCCTCACCAGACCCTTGGCTGACGATCCCCGAGATCTCCTCGTCCGGAGGCTCGATGTCGGGGATGGTGATCTCGGGTTCCTCACCGACTTCGCCGGTGACGTCGGGCAGCCGCGAGTCGAGCTCGTCGTCGTCCGACTGGAGGAAGGCGGGGGTCCGCCAGTCCTCCGGGATCGATGCGCAGCTGGAGGCCACCAAGGCGATGGCGGTCATCGGCACCGCGATGGCGGCAGCACGTCGGTGCATGGGTCACAACCTCTGATTTCCGGCTCAGGACACGGTCACACTACCGAACAGTCAGAGTATGGCCACCCATTGGAGCGCTCCGGATACGACAACCCCGCGGGAAGCCGCCTTCAGCTCGCCCGCGGGGCCCGCGCACAAGCGATTCGAAGCTCACATCCCGGCGATCAGTTTCTCCACCCGCTCGTCCACGGACTTGAAGGGGTCCTTGCACAACACGGTGCGTTGTGCCTGGTCGTTGAGCTTGAGGTGGACCCAGTCGACGGTGAAGTCCCGGCGCTGCTCCTGGGCGCGGCGGATGAACTCGCCGCGCAACCTCGCCCGCGTGGTCTGCGGAGGAACCGACTTGGACTCGAAGATTTTCAGGTCGCCGACCACCCGGTCCATCTGGCCGCGGTTCTGCATCAGGTAGAACAGGCCGCGGTCGCGGTGGATGTCGTGGTAGGTGAGGTCGAGTTGGGCCACCCGCGGCGAGGAGAGCGTCAGGTCGTGCT
The DNA here is from genome assembly GCF_054777395.1 of Nocardiopsis oceani. Classification (NCBI taxonomy): domain Bacteria; kingdom Bacillati; phylum Actinomycetota; class Actinomycetes; order Streptosporangiales; family Nocardiopsidaceae; genus Nocardiopsis; species Nocardiopsis oceani. Next base: position 166,876 of record NZ_BAAHAR010000002.1, on the reverse strand, counting down.
TGTCCCGGTAGCGCTCCAGCAGCAGGAACTTGGCGACCCAGTCGATCTCCCGCTGGACCGTCTCCAGGTTCTGGGTCTCGACCGCCTCCAGGGTGCGCTGCCACAGGTCCAGGATGCGCTTACCCGAGGCATCGGTCCCGTGGCGGTCCACGTAGCTCTGCACCTTCTCCAGGTACTCGCGCTGGATCTCCAGCGCGCTGGCCTCGCGCCCGTTGGCCAGGCGCACCTTGCGGCGGCCGGTCATGTCGTGGCTGATCTCCCGGATCGCCCGGATCGGGTTCTCCAGGGTGTAGTCGCGCATGACGACCCCGGCCTCGATCATCCGCAGCACCAGGTCGGTCGAGCCCAGCTTGAGGAGGGTGGTGGTCTCACTCATGTTGGAGTCGCCCACGATGACGTGCAGTCGCCGGAACCGCTCGGCGTCGGCGTGGGGCTCGTCCCTGGTGTTGATGATGGGGCGGGACCGGGTGGTCGCCGAGGAGACGCCCTCCCAGATGTGCTCCGCGCGCTGGCTGACACAGAACAGCGCCCCCCGGGGTGTCTGCAGGACCTTGCCAGCGCCGCAGATGATCTGGCGGGTGACCAGGAAGGGGATCAGGACGTCGGCGAGACGGCCGAACTCGCCGTGTCGGCCGACCAGGTAGTTCTCGTGGCAGCCGTAGGAGTTTCCCGCCGAGTCCGTGTTGTTCTTGAACAGGTAGATGTCCCCGGCGATGCCCTCCTCGTGCAGGCGCTGCTCGGCGTCGACCTGCAGCCCTTCCAGGATCCGCTCGCCGGCCTTGTCGTGCGCGACCAGGTCCGCGAGGCTGTCGCACTCGGGGGTGGCGTACTCGGGGTGGCTGCCCACGTCCAAGTAGAGGCGGGCACCGTTGCGCAGGAACACGTTGCTGCTGCGCCCCCAGGAGACCACCCTCCGGAACAGGTAGCGGGCGACCTCGTCGGGCGACAGGCGCCGCTGTCCCCGGAAGGTGCACGTGACCCCGTACTCGTTCTCCAGCCCGAAGATCCGTCGTTCCACGCGGCCTCACCAACTTCCCGTCACCGTGGTGTGGACGACGGGGCCGCGCCGCCCACACCCACCCGGCCGGTGCGGCGCCCGTGTGGCGCCGCACCGTTGTGCTTTCAGGTCACTCGTCGGCCTGGCCCCCGTTACTGTCCCCGCCCTCGCTTTCGGAGGCCTCCTGACCGGCTTCCTTGCCCTCCGCGATGAGGGAGGCCAGGCGGTTGCCGTGGATACGCCGGAACTTGCGGTGCTGCCGGGAGCGTTCCAGGACGGCGACCTCGAGGTTGGCGGCCTCCAGTTCGCGCTCCTCACCGTTCTCGTGGGCGAGCGCGTGGGTGGCCGCGTTCAGGGCCGCGCTGAGGGGCGCGTCGGCGACGAAACGGTCCTTCAGGATCCCGGCGACGTGCTCGGAGGAGCCGCCCACCGCGACGAAGCCCTGTTCGTCGACGATGGAGCCGTCGAAGGTGATGCGGTAGATCTCGTCATCGGCCGCCGTGTCGCCGACCTCGGCGACGACGATCTCGACCTCCCAGGGTTTGAGGCTCTCGCTGAAGACGGTGCCCAGGGTCTGGGCGTAGATGTTGGCGAGCTGACGGCCGCTGACGTCGCGGCGGTCGAACTGGTAACCGCGTACATCGGCGAAACGGACGCCCATGAGGCGTAGGTTCTCGAACTCCGGGTAGCGGCCGACCGCCGCGAACCCGATGCGGTCGTAGAGTTCGCTGATCTTGTGCAGTGTGCGGGACATGTTGTCCGCCACCAACAGGATTCCGCCCTCGTACTGCAGGACGACGGCACTGCGGCCGCGCGCGATGCCCTTGCGCGCGTAGTCCGCCTTGTCCTTCATCTGCTGTTCGGGGGCGACGTAGAACGGCATCGACACCGCGGATCGTTCCTTACCTAGTAGGGAGAAGTCTGTTGTGGGGGCGGTGGTGACCGCTTCAGCTCAGCGGCGCCCTGGGGCCGTCGGGGTGGACTGCGCGCCCTTCGACCACCTGGGTCGCCAGTCGTGCGACTTCGTCGGTGGAGATCCGCCGGTGCCCGTCCTCCGTGATGACGTCGACGAGGGGGAAGATCTTGCGGTGCAGGTCGGGGCCGCCCGTGGCGGAGTCCTCGTCGGCGGCGTCGTAGAGCGACTCCAGCGCTACCTTGATCGCGCTGGTCTCGTCCAGGTCGTCCCCGTACAGCTTCTTGATGGCGCCCTTGGCGAAGACCGAACCGGAGCCGATGGAGTGGTAGTGGTGCTCCTCGTAGCGTCCGCCCACCGCGTCGTAGCTGAACACCCTCCCTAGTTCGGTGTTCTCGTCGAAGCCGACGAGGAGGGGGATGACCACGAAGCCCTGCAGGGCCATGCCGAGGTTCGAACGGACCATCTGGGCGAGTTTGTTCGCCTTACCTTCAAGGGAGAGGGAGCGGCCCTCGAGTTTCTCGTAGTGCTCCAGTTCGACTTGGTAGAGCTTGGCCATCTCGATGCCGATCCCCGCGGAGCCGGCGATGGCCACCGCGGAGAACTCGTCCGTCCGGTAGAGCTTGTCCATGTCGCGGTTGGCGATGACGTTGCCCTGGGTGGCACGCCGGTCGCCGGCCAGTAGGACGCCCCCGGAAAAGGTCAGGGCGACGATGGTCGTGGCGTCCGGGGTGAGATGTTCGGTGCCCCCGCCGCCGGAGCTGACGCCCCTGCCACCGCCGGAGCTCAGGTGCTGTCCGGGCAGCAACTCGGGGTTGACCGCCCGGAGGAACTCGGTGAAGGACGAGGTGCCCGCACTCATGAAAGCGGCTGGCATCCCCTTGCCCTCGAACCCTTCGAACACGCGACTCCCTCCACTCGCGCCCCACCCCTTATCTGGGGCGGCCAGGGCGCCTGTCATCGGTATGTCTGTCGGCCGGCAGACCTCCCGGCCGGTGAGGTTGACCCTAACCCTGCGCACTCCGGGACCGAGGGCTCCCGGATGCGCTGTCAGCGAACCCGGGGGTCACTGTCCGCCCTTCTGCACGAACTGCCGCACGAAGTCCTCGGCGTTGCTCTCCAGCACGTCGTCGATCTCGTCCAGGATGTCGTCGACGTCCTCGTCCAGCTGTTCGTTGCGCTCCTGGGTCTCCTCCGCGGACTGGGTCTCCTCGACCTCTTCGTCGCGGCGCGACGAGTGCTTCTGACCGCCGTCATCCTTCGCTGCCATCGCTCTTTACCTCCCGTTCGGGGCTCTCGCCCTTATCTTGGCCCAACGGCACCCGGCTCAACCCCCTTCCCGGGGGCCGATACTCGCTAGTTACCTCGGAATCGTCCCGTGTGTGCGCACAGGGGTGCGCACCGAGTCGGATTCGTCTCGGGCGTGTCCTCAGCGGGCCCCAACGGAGTTGTGGTCCGGGTTTGTTCCGGCGCCACGACACACCCGCTCCCCCACAGTCGCGATGCGCACACCTGTGCTTGATTCGTACATGATCTTCACCCTGGGCAGCCTTGTGACCACCCAAGTTGCGGATGCGTGTCCCTCTCGTCACGGATGGTACGACATACCAGTGTCCGCATCCGGCCACTTTGCCGGTCTTGTGTTACTGACGAGTTTGTGATCCATATACACCCCTTCACGAAAAGCAAAGGTCAGGCACTACGTCACCCAGAGTGATCGCAGTCAAGAGTCCCTTGATCCCATGATCCAGTTGACCCCTGAGTGAATTATCAGCTTCGCGGACTTTCGCTGCCCAAGATGTTCACTTATGGTTTGAAATCGTTTACTGAGTGTCTTAGTAAACGGCGAGGGTCCCGGACCATCCGTGACCCTGGGCCCGGGTTCGTCCCCCCGGACGACCCCCAAGGGCCAACCCCCACCCATTCCCCAAGGAGAGTAGGGATCAATGCGACCCTCCCCCGTTATCTCCGCTATCGGCACGGGAGCGCTGGCCTTCGGGCTGACGCTCTCCGTCGCGCCGGGATCCGGTGCCGCCACGGTGCCCGCCGAGCCCACCCCCCAGGACGGCGCCTCCACCATGGAAGAGGCGCTTGAGCGGGACCTCGGCCTCACCCCGTTCGAGGCCGAGGACCTGCTCGACGCCCAGCAGGAGGCCTTCGGGCTCGACGCCGAGGCCACCGAGGCGGCCGGAGCCGCCTACGCCGGCTCCGTGTTCGACACCGAGACCCTGGAGCTGACCGTCCTGGTGACGGACACCGCCGCGGTGTCGGACGTCGAAGCCGCCGGTGCCGAGGCCGAACTGGTCTCGCACGGCACCGAGGGCCTGGAAACGGTCATCGACGAGCTCGACGCGGCCGGTGGCCAGGCCGGCGTCGCCAGCTGGTACCCGGACGTCGCGAGCGACACGGTCGTCATCGAGGCCACCGACACCGCCAGCGCCGAGAGCTTCATCGAGGCCGCGGGCGTGGACGCCTCCACCGTCCAGGTCGAGCAGACCGACGAGATGCCGGAGCTGTACGCGGACATCGTCGGCGGTGACGCCTACTTCATGGGCGGCGGACGCTGCTCCATCGGGTTCGCGGTCACCGACAGCTCGGGCGGCGAAGGGTTCGTGACGGCCGGCCACTGCGGCACGAGCGGCACGTCCGCCGAGAGCGAGGACGGTTCCGGCTCCGGCGTCTTCGCGGAGTCCGTCTTCCCGGGTGACGACGCCGCCTACGTGGAGGCCACCTCCAACTGGGACGTCACCAACACGGTCAACATGTACGACGAGGGCGGCACCCAGACCGTCGGCGGCTCCAGCGAGGCGCCGATCGGTTCGGCCGTGTGCCGTTCCGGTTCCACCACCGGGTGGCACTGCGGGACCATCGAGGCCCGCGGTGAGACGGTGAGCTACCCCGAGGGCACCGTCACCGGCATGACCCGCACCGACGTGTGTGCCGAGCCCGGCGACTCCGGCGGTGCGTTCATCGCCGACGACCAGGCCCAGGGCATGACGTCCGGTGGCTCCGGCAGCTGCTCCGCCGGCGGCACCACGTACTACCAGGAGGTTGCTCCGGTGCTGAGCACCTGGAACCTCAGTCTCGTGACGAGCTAACCGGCTCCAGCGCAGACACCCCGCGCCCCCGTCCGCACCAGCGGGCGGGGGCGTTCGCGTGCCCGAGGAGACCCGAGGAGAACCGTGCCGAGGAAAGCACTGCGCCCGGTACCCGGCCCCCACGCCTGTGGCCACGCATGTTACGGATGCGTGGCCGGGGGAACACGGATGGCACCCAGTACCGCTGTCCGGATCCGGCCGCAAAGCCCCCCTTGCGCACCGGACCCGGCTTCGCTCCGTGACACAGCGACTCCGGTCCACCCAGGTGGGCGCCGCCACCGACACGCTCAGCGACGAGGATATGACCGACCATGGGATGAACCCATGTCGACCTGAATGCTAATCCGCATTTCCGGCCTTTCGCTCATCAAAATGTGCATCTATGTTGGTCGTTGTTTACCGAATGTCTTGGTAAGCACCCGGGAGCCGAACCCCATTCGTTTCCCGATCCCCCGTCAATCCCCCAGGAGAGTAGGGACCATGCGACCCTCCCCCGTTGTCTCCGCTATCGGCACAGGAGCCCTTGCCTTCGGCATGGCACTGGCCGCCGCCCCGGGAGCCCTGGCGGCTTCCGGCCCCCTCCCCCAGTCCCCCACCACCGACTCCGACGCGTCCTCGATGGAGGAGGCGCTCGAGCGCGACTTCGGTCTGACCTCGTCCGAGGCCGACGATCTCCTCACCGCCCAGGACACGGCCTCCGAGATCGACGAAGCCGCGGCCGAGGCCGCCGGAGACGCCTACGGCGGCTCCATTTTCGACACCGACACCCTCGAACTCACCGTTATGGTGACCGACCCCGCATCGGTCGACGCCGTGGAAGCCGTCGGCGCCGAGGCCGAACTGGTCTCCCACGGCACCGAGGGCCTCGACGCCATCGTCCAGGACCTCAACGAGGCCGCCGCGGAGCCGGGCGTGGTCGGCTGGTACCCGGACGTGGACGCCGACACGGTCGTTCTGGAGGTCCTCGACGGTTCCGGTGCCGACGTGGACGCCCTGCTGGCCGACGCGGGCGTGGACGCCTCAGCCGTCGACGTGACCACCACCAGCGAACAGCCCCGGGTCTACGCCGACATCATCGGCGGCCTCGCCTACACCATCGGTGCCGGCAGCCGCTGCTCCGTCGGCTTCGCCGCCACCAACGCCTCCGGCCAGCCCGGCTTCGTGACCGCGGGCCACTGCGGCGCCCCCGGCGCCTCGGTCTCCATCGGCAACGGCTCGGGCGTCTTCGAGAACTCGATCTTCCCGGGCAACGACGCCGCCTTCGTCCGGGGCACGGCCAACTTCACCCTCACCAACCTGGTGAGCCGCTACAACACCGGCGGCTACGCCCAGGTCACCGGGCACAGCCAGGCACCGGTCGGTTCGGCCGTGTGCCGCTCCGGTTCCACCACCGGGTGGCACTGCGGGACCATCCAGGCCCGTGGCCAGTCGGTGAGCTACCCCGAGGGCACCGTCCACGACATGACGCGCACCAACGTGTGCGCCGAGCCCGGCGACTCCGGCGGCTCCTTCATCGCCGGCAACCAGGCCCAGGGCGTCACCTCCGGCGGCTCCGGCAGCTGCGCCATCGGCGGCACCACGTACTACCAGGAGGTCAACCCCATGGTGAACTCCTGGAACCTCAATCTGACGACCAGCTAACCAACGCCACCCCACCGGGGCCGTAGCGCCCCATCCCCCGGCGTCCCCGTCCGCACCCGCGGGCGGGGACGTTCGCGTCCCGGCCCCCTGCCCCGGCACCTTCCGAAGCGCCGAAAAAGGTGTAATCTATGCCAACCACCGCGGAAAGAGCCCGCTCCTCCCACCACGGCGGATTCCGCCACGTGATTCGAGGAGCACTCAATGAACAGGACCGGTTGGATCACGGTAGCCGTCACCGCGGCATTCGCACTGATGATCGGCTTCGGCGCGGGATGGGTCTCCTACCAGACCTATCTGAGGGCCAGCCTGGAATCGGCGTTCGAGGAGACCGGGCTCGACCTCGGCGACGACGCGGACGTTGAGGAGGCCGCGGAGCCGGCCGACGAACCCGCGGAACAGCCGGAGGACGAAACCGCTTCCCAGGCCGAACCCGCCTCATGGCCCAACGCTGTCGCCATGGGCGAGAGCGCCTCGGACGGCACTTGGGACATCACGCTGACGAACGTGGAGCGGACGTCGCAGATCTCCGGCTCCTACGACAACGCGACGGCCGCGCAGGGCCGGGAGTTCGTCGTACTGGAGGCGGAACTGACCAACGACTCCACCGGGCCCCAGGCTCCCGACGCCGAGGACAGCGAGGTCGTGGACACCGAAGGAAGCCTGTACGCGTGCGACCTCGACGCACTGTGGGCCTTGAACGACGACTCCATGTACACCGACGTCAACCCCGGCGGTTCGGTGACGATCAGCGTCCCGTTCGACGTCGCTGAGGGGACCGAACTGGAGGTCGCCCTGTTGACCGGGGTCTGGGACGGGCAGGGGGCCGCGGAGCTGCTGATCGAGGAGGGCTGAGGCCCGGAGATCAGCGCTCCCGGGGGGAGCCGCCCCAGACGTCCCCGTCCGGCCCAGCGGGCGGGGACGTCCTCGTCGCATGATGGCTTCCGCACCTCTGCGAACAGGCACAACGCGCCTAGCGTGGAACAACCGACGCGGGGAATACCGGTCCCCGCAGCACGAGCACCAGCCCAGCGCGAAACCGAGGTCCCCGCGCCCGATTGAGCCAGCTTCCGACCGCGTAACCGGCGGACGACCGAGTCGGAGCACCGGGTCGGCGCACCGTTACAGGGGCGCCGCCCGGACGGGTTCAGCTCTTGCGGCCTCCCGCCAAGACCGCAACCAGGTCCGCGGCGGTCGAGGAGGCGTCCAGCAGCCCGCCCACGTGCTCCTTGGTGCCCCTGCGGGGATCCAGCGTGGGCACGCGCTGCAGGGAGTCGTAGCCCGGCAGGTCGAATATCACCGAGTCCCAGGAGGCGGCGGCCACCTCGTCGGCGTACTTGGCCAGACAGCGGCCCCGGAAGTAGGCGCGGGTGTCCTCCGGCGGCTCGGTGATGGCGCGGGTGACCGCGGACTCCTCCACGAGGCGCCGCATCCGGCCGCGTGCGGCCAACCGGTTGTACAGGCCCTTGTCGGCGCGCACGTCGGAGTACTGCAGGTCCACCAGGTGCAGACGCGGGTGGGACCACTCCAGGGCGTCCCTGCTGCGGTAGCTCTCCAGGAGCTTGAGCTTGGCGACCCAGTCGAGTTCGGTGGCCAGGCTCATCGGATCGGAGGCCAGCCGTGAAAGCACCGACTCCCAGAGGTCCAGGACGTCGGCCGTGTCGGGGTCGACGTGGGTGCCGTACCGGTCCTCGACGTACTTGCGGGCCTGGTCCAGGTACTCACCTTGCAGCTCCAAGGCGGTCATCCTGCGGCCGTCGCGCAGCCGGACCCGGTGTTCCAGGCTCGGGTCGTGCGAGATCTCCCTCAGGGCCGCCACCGGCGTCTCCAGGGACAGGTCCGAGCTGAGGAAGCCGTCCTCGATCATCGACAGCACGAGCGCGGTGGTGCCCAACTTGAGGTAGGTGGACACCTCGCTCATGTTGGCGTCACCGATGATGACGTGCAGGCGCCGGTACTGGTCGGGGTCGGCGTGGGGCTCGTCCCGTGTGTTGATGATGGGACGCTTCAAGGTGGTCTCCAACCCCACCTCCACCTCGAAGAAGTCGGACCGCTGCGAGATCTGGAAACCGCTGCCCTGGCCGTCCGAACCGATCCCGACCTTGCCCGAGCCGCACACGACCTGCCGGGACACGAAGAACGGGATCAGGTGCCGGACGATGTCGCCGAAGGGAGTCGACCGGTTCATCAGGTAGTTCTCGTGGCAGCCGTACGAGGCGCCCTTGTTGTCGGTGTTGTTCTTGTACAGCTGGATCGGCTCGATGCCGGGGGTGGCACCGGCCCGAGCGGCTGCGTCCGCCATCACCCGCTCACCCGCCTTGTCCCACAGGACCGCGTCCATCGGGTTGGTGACCTCGGGGGCCGAGTACTCGGGATGGGCGTGGTCCACGTAGAGGCGGGCCCCGTTGGTGAGGATGACGTTGGCCAGCCCCAAGTCCTCGTCGGTCAGCTGGGTGGGGTCGGCGACCTCCCGCGCCAGGTCGAACCCGCGCGCGTCACGCAGCGGGTTCTCTTCCTCGAAATCCCAGCGGGCCCTCCTGGCCCGGGCCGCCGAGGCGGCCAGGTAGGCGTTGACCACCTGGGTGGAGGTGACCATCGCGTTGGCGCCGGGGTTGCCCGGCACGGAGATCCCGTATTCGGTCTCGATACCCATAATCCGCCGCACACTCATGGTGAGAGGTTATCCGCCACGGACCTGTCTTGAACGCTTCCGCGCCAATTGTGGCCTAAGCGCCGTCTTCCCGGGCGTTTCGAAAACCCCCAGCACGCGACATCATCGCAGGTCAGGGCGGATCGGTCGGGGATTCGCAGGGGAACCGAAACCGTGCGCGGGCCGAAGTGCCGCACACGCCACTGGACCGTATTGCCTCCCCCTCTTTCGCCACGGCACCCGAACCGGCGAAGGGCCGACCGGACAAGTCCGATCGGCCCCAGCCGAGCACATCGAGCGCGTGTTCCTACAGATACTGGCCGGTATTGGCGACGGTGTCGATGGACCGACCGGAGTCGGCGCCCTTCTTGCCGGTCACCAGGGTCCGGATGTAGACGATGCGTTCGCCCTTCTTGCCCGAGATCCGGGCCCAGTCGTCCGGGTTGGTGGTGTTGGGCAGGTCCTCGTTCTCGCTGAACTCGTCGACGCAGGCCTGCAACAGGTGGGAGACCCGAAGGCCCTTGGACTGCTGGTCGATGTAATCCTTGATCGCCATCTTCTTGGCCCGGGAGACGATGTTCTCGATCATCGCGCCGGAGTTGAAGTCCTTGAAGTACAGGACCTCCTTGTCACCGTTGGCGTAGGTGACCTCCAGGAAGCGGTTCTCCTCACCCTCGGTGTACATCCGCTCCACGACCCGCTGGATCATGGCGTCCACCGTTGCCTTCGCGGACCCGCCGTGTTCGGCGAGGTCCTCGTCGTGCAGCGGCAGGTCCTCGGTGATGTACTTGGCGAAGATGTCGCGGGCGCCCTCGGCGTCGGGCCGCTCGACCTTGATCTTGACGTCCAGGCGGCCGGGCCGCAGGATCGCCGGGTCGATCATGTCCTCACGGTTGGAGGCGCCGATGACGATGACGTTCTCGAGCCCCTCGACACCGTCGATCTCACTGAGCATCTGCGGGACGATGGTGTTCTCCACGTCGGAGGACACCCCCGAGCCGCGGACGCGGAAGACCGAGTCCATCTCGTCGAAGAACACGATGACCGGTGTGCCCTCGGAGGCCTTCTCCCTGGCACGCTGGAAGACCAGTCGGATGTGCCGCTCGGTCTCCCCCACGTACTTGTTGAGGAGCTCCGGACCCTTGATGTTGAGGAAGAAGCTCTTCCCGAGGTCCTTGCCGGTGAGGTCGGCCACGCGCTTGGCCAGCGAGTTGGCGACCGCCTTGGCGATGAGGGTCTTACCGCACCCCGGGGGGCCGTAGAGCAGCACGCCCTTGGGCGGGGTGAGCTGGTGCTCCAGGAACAGGTCCTTGTAAAGGAAAGGCAGCTCGACCGCGTCGCGGATCATCTCGATCTGCCCGGACAGCCCACCGATGTCGGTGTAGGCGATGTCGGGGACCTCTTCGAGGATGAGTTCCTCGACCTCGGACTTGGGGATCCTCTCGTAGACGTACCCGGACCGGGGCTCCAGCAGCAGGGAGTCCCCCGCCCGGATGGGCTCGTCCTGCAACGGCTCCGCCAACCGGACGATCTTCTCGTCGTCGTGGTGCGAGATCACCAGCGCCCGCTCACCGTCCTCAAGGAGTTCCTTGAGCATGACGACTTCACCGACGGTCTCGAACGACTCCGCCTCGACGACGTTGAACGCCTCATTGAGCATGACCTCCTGGCCCGGCCGCAGGTCGTCCATGTCCACGGAAGGACTGACATTGACCCGCATCTTGCGGCCGTTGGTGAAGATCTCGACGGTCTCGTCGTCGCGGGACCCAAGGTAGACACCGAAACCCGACGGCGGCTGCGCGAGCCGGTCGACCTCCTCCTTGAGTGCCACGATCTGCTCGCGCGCCTCCTTCAGTGTGGAGACGAGCCTCTCGTTCTGCCCGTTCGCGGCAGCCAGGTTGGCCTGGGCTTCCCTCAACCGCTCCTCGAGCAGGCGTACATGTCGGGGCGAGTCGGCGAGCTTACGCCGAACCACGCTGAGTTCCTTTTCCATATAGGAGACCTGGGCCGTGAGTTCAGCGACTTCACGGTCCCGGTCGCTCTGACGCTCGTCTTCGCGCTCGGCCACGTCCGCCACCTCCCTATGAGAAGGACGACTACTCGGGAGCCTACCTACCCCTGCCCATTTCCTAACCTCCCAGCTGCGGGGAGTGTCTTAGACCTCATTTTTAAGCCTTGTATATGCGCAGGTCATGCTGGTAGCGGATGACCCGACGTAATGAGAAAGTAACCTCCGTGGTCGGGCCCGGGCAAGCACTGCCCAGGAGATTCGGCACCGGTCCCGCTAAACACCCCAGCTCCTGAGCGACCGCAGATAGACGCCCGGGGTGACACCGGCGACCCCCCGGAAATCGTTGGTCAAGTGCGCCTGGTCGGCATACCCCAGCTCGGCCGCCAGTGCCGCCAGCTCCACTTCGGGGCGCGTCGCCAGCACCCGGGCGACCTCCTGCAACCGCACCCTGCGGCTCACCCACTTGGGCCCGTGCCCCAGCGTCGCCCCGAACGCCCTCTGCAAGGTCCGCTCACTGACCCCGAACCGCGCCGCGAGGCTCTGCCCGGCACGCGACCGCACCCGGTCCGCCAACTCCGTCAGCGCGGCGTTGGCAAGCAGCAGGTCGGCACCGGCACGGCACCCGTCCAGGCGCCCCCCCGATCATCCCGTCGGCCAGCCGTGCACGCGCCTCGGGGGTGTCCCCCGCCGCCACCCCCGCCATCAGGGAGTGCAACCGGGGGTCCAGCTCCGGGGTCAGCACCACCGTGGCGTCGGCCACGCGCCCCGGGCGCAGGTCTCCGAGCAGGGCGAGTCCGGCCGGGCGCAGCCGGACCGCGAAGACGCTGCCCGAACCGGTGATCCGCCGCCGCCACGCCTTCCGGTGCACGCCCGTGACCACAAGTGGCCCCGGCACGTCACCCTCCTCGACGGTCAGCGTGACCGCCGGCAGGTCGATGACGCGCTGGGCGAGGGCCTCCCCGGGCGCGAGGTTCCAGCGCACGCACCAATACCGGTCGACCGCAACCCGCACATCGGGGGCGGGGTCGAACCAGGTAGCCCGGTACCGCTCCAGGTTGCGCGGTTGGAGCATGCCCGAGCGCTCGTCGGGACGGATCGGCCGTCCGGCACCCTGCCCCGGCACGTCACCTTCTGCCGACCCGTCACCCTCCTCCTGCCCCTCGGCGCGAGTCCTCGTCATGCCGTTGAACGTGCCCGCTGTCGGCTTTGTCCAAGACACCCGGCGAACCCCGGCGAAGGATCGGTGACCACACGAATCCACCTCGGCGAACGGGGAGCACATGGACACCATGGAACCGAACTGGCTCGCCGCGGCGCTGGCCGCGCTCGCGTACTACTTCCTCGGGGCACTGTGGTTCACCCCTCTGTTCGGCCGGCTCTGGGACCGCTCGATCGGCTTCGAACGGCCCAAGGGGAACCGTTTCCCCGCCCTCTACTACGTCGCGCCGCTGATCAGTGCCTGCGTGGTCAGCCTCGTGGCGGTCCTGCTCACCACCGCGCTGGGCATCGACCACCTCACCGGGGCACTACTCCTCGGCCTGGCCCTGGGCACCGGATACGCGGCGGTCTCGGTGACCAACGCCGTCACGCCGCACACCCCTAAGCCGCTCCTGCTGGGTGCGGTGACCGGCGGCTACCACCTCGTCGGCGCCGTCCTGGCCTGCACCGTCATCGTCGCCCTGACCTAGGCCCGGATGCCACGAAGCTGCTCCACCGACATGAAGGGCCCGCCCGGAAGGTTCTCCGGACGGGCCCCGCAACAGGTCGGCGAACCGGGCTACTCGTCGTCCCCGGAGACCTTCGGCTCTGTGGTCGGCGCTTCGGGAGCCGTCGCCTCCGAGGGCGTACCGGAAGTCTGCTCTGCCGATGCCGCGGCCGTCGCCTCGGGCGACTTCTCCTCGGGGGCGCGCGCCGCGGGCTTGGCCGCCTTCGCGGCGGCGTCGGCGGCAGCCTTCGCCGCCTCGTAGTCCTTGCCGTAGGCGCCCTTGGCCGGGCGGCGGCGACGCTCGGGGGCCGTGACACCGTCCGCCAGGCGTCGCGCCGTCACCAGGAAACCGGTGTGGCCGATCATCCGGTGGTCCGGGCGCACCGCCAGTCCCTCCACGTGCCAGGTGCGCAGCATGGTCTCCCACGAGCGCGGCTCGTAGAAGCGCTCGTCCTCGCGCATCTCCTCCACCACACGGGACAACTGGGTGGTGGTGGCGACGTAGACGCACACGAGGCCGCCGGGAATCAGTGCCTGGGCGACCGCGTCCAGGCACTCCCACGGCGCGAGCATGTCCAGGAAGACCCGGTCCACCTCGGTCTCGTCGAGCTCCTCGACCAGGTCGCCCACGGTGAGCTTCCAGGCCGGGTGCGGCCCGCCGTAGAACCTCTCCACGTTCTTGCGCGCGATCTCCGCGAAGTCGGCCCGGCGCTCGTAGGAGTGCACCATGCCCTGTTCACCGACCGCGCGCAGCAGCCAGTTGGACATGGCGCCGGAGCCGGCCCCGGCCTCAACCACCCGGGCACCCGGGAAGATGTCGGCCTCGACCATGATCTGGGCCGCGTCCTTCGGGTAGACGATGGTCGCCCCGCGCTTCATGGAGAGCGTGTAGTCGATGAGCAGGGGGCGCAGGGCCACGTAGGCCGTGCCGGTGTTGGAGCGCGCCACACTGCCTTCGGGCTCACCGATGAGGTCGTCGTGCGCGACCTTGCCCTTGTGCGAGTGGAAGGCTCCACCCTCACGCAGTGTGATGGTGTGCATGCGACCCTTGGGGTCGGTCAACTGCACGGTGTCGCCGTCGGTGAAAGGGCCGCGGCGGCCATGGATACCGGTCAACGTCGCTCTCGTCTTCCCGCGTCGCGTTTGGTCAGGGCAGTCGCCCAGCGTATCGGGCTTCCACCACCGCCACGAACCACCGCTTCCGAAGGCACCCGCCCGACAGCGTGCGAATCCCGGCCGCCTCGGGCAGTATCAGGCGTGTGGCAGCGCCACGCCCCCATCCACTTGACGAGGACCACGGGAGACACGACCCATGTCACAGCCGACCACGGGCCTGGGAATCGACATCGGCGGCAGCGGCATCAAGGGCGCACCGGTCGACCTGGTCTCCGGGGAGTTCGTCAGGGACCGCCGCAAGATCCTCACCCCCGACCACTCCGACCCCGCGGCGGTGGCGGCGATCGTGGGCGAGATCGCCGCCCACTTCCCCGAGGCCGAGGGCGCTCCCTTCGGTGTCACCTTCCCCGGGGTGGTGCAGAACGGAGTGGTACGCACCTCCGCGAACCTGGACAAGAGCTGGGTCGGCACGGACGCGCGGTCCCTGTTCGCCGAGGCCGCCGGCCGCCCGGCCCAGGTCCTCAACGACGCCGACGCCGCCGCGCTGGCCGAGAACCGCTACGGGGCGGCCAAGGAAGTGGACGGCACGGTCCTGCTCACCACTCTGGGAACAGGGATCGGCACCGCCCTGGTCGTGGACGGGCGCCTGGTGCCCAACACCGAGTTCGGCCACTTGGAGGTCGACGGCCACGACGCGGAGACACGCGCCTCCTCCGGGGCCAAGGAAAGGGACGGGCTCGACTACCGCGACTGGGCCAAGCAGCGGCTCCAGCGCTACTACCGCACGGTCGAGGACCTGGTGTGGCCGGACCTGATCGTGGTCGGCGGCGGGGTGAGCCGCAAGTCCCACAAGTTCCTCCACCACCTCGACATCCGCACACCGATCGTGCCGGCCGCGCTGCAGAACACCGCGGGCATCGTAGGCGCTGCCCTGTCCGCCGCACAGGGGTAGGGGTCCTCCACGACGGACAGGGGCGGAGCTAGGGCCCAGGTCATACCCTCCGGATCACTCCGCCTTCGCGGTGCCGGGCTGCCGCCCGCCTCGATGTCGGCTGCATCAACACGGGCGAAAGCACTCCGGAGAACACTCCCTCGGGGCGCTTAACGCGGGGACCAGTGCCAAGCGACCCTCCAAAAGAGGAGGCCCAACCGTCCTCCGCGCGAAGGACGGCCTCTGTTCGGGTGCCGGACGGGCCTGGGGCCCGCACAGAGGGAGACTGGGTTCCGGGACCAAACCCAGACACCGCCCTGACACCCGGGACCGTGTTTGCGGCACGACCCCGTCTTCACGCGGGTGGGCTCAGGCCACCCACGCACGTTTCATTCAGCCACCCTCCGAGGAAGTGGACAGGGCTCCCACGATCCGCAGGGCAGCGTCGGAGGTCCGAGTGGCCGGGGAGAGCGGCACCCCTGACAGCTCACGGGGAACGCCGTCCTGACTCGGCCAGCGCATCCACCACCAGAGGTCACCACGGTGGGGGCGCAGCAGAGCCCGCTGCGGACGGGCGGCCGGCCCGGCGTCCACGACACCGAACACACCGTCCTCCCGGGCCTCGACCCCGTGTGCCCGCAGTTCCGCGGCCATCCCCCGCAGAGTGAGAACGGCCAGGTCCACCTGGCACACCGGGTCCACCTGGCACACCGGCTCGGGTGCACTCTGTCCGAACCCGCTCTCCGGCTGGGCTCCCCACCCCTCGTGCCCGTCCCCGGACAGGCCGGGGTTACCCGCCGGTGGCGACTCAACGGTCACGTGGCCTCCCTTTCCTCTCCGGGTCCGGCACGTGCCTCCGGACCAGCGACTCCTTCACTCTGCCGCATGCTGAGAGGGCTCACCTACCGCTATGCGGATCACGCATCACACCTTCTTTTTCACACATAGCCACTAACGGCGGCCGGAATCCCTAATCTAAGCTCATGCCCCAACCAGACGGCCTTCCCAAAGACCTGTGGACCCGACCGCGCATGGCCGCCGCCCTGGCCACCTGTGACATGCCGACGGTCATCGAAGGCGTGCGCACCGCACGCGGATGGTCCCAAGGTGAACTCGCCCGCGCGCTCACCTACTCCCAGAGCTGGGTCTCCCGGGTCGTCAACGGCCAACAGTCGCTCACCGTCAGCCAGGTCCAAGACCTGGCCCGGCGGCTCGGCATCCCACTGCACCTGCTCCGCTTCGGCGGCACGACAGCACAGGAGCGCCCCACCCGGAAGGTGGTGGACCCCACGAAACGACGCACCTTCGGAAAAACGGTCGCCGTGAGCACTCTGATGAGCACGGCCCCGCACGCCCCGGGGGAGCACGAGGCGTACCCCAGCGTCAACGAGACCACGGCGCCCTCGCTGCGCACCATCACCGGCGGCCAGCGCCGCATGGACGCCACCTCCCCCGCCCGCCACCTGCTGCCCAGCTCGGTAGCGCACGTGCATCTGTCCGAGCAGATGCTCGGGAACGCGCGCGGGACACCCTTCCACACCGAACTCAGTGCCGCCGCGAGCGAGGCCTCGGGCTTCGCCGCCTGGCTGAGCGCCGACCTCGGCGACATGGGATCGGCCCGCATGCACTACCGCACGGCCATCGTGCGCGCCCGCCAGGCCGGGATGCGCCTGCTCGACGTGTACATGCTCGGCTCCCTCGCCGCCTTCGAGATCGAGACCGCCGAGGACCCCGAACTCGGCCTGGGCCTCGTCCAAGAGGCCGAACACGTCCTCGGCCCCTCGGCCCACCCCACCGCACGCGCCTGGCTGGCCTGTATCGGCGCGCTGGCGCACGCGGGGACCGGTGACCGCGCCGCCGCGGCCCAAGCCATCCGCCGCGCCGAACACGAGGTGGCCAGCCCCGACAACGCCCAGCCGCCCTGGCCCTGGGTGTTCGCCTTCGACCACGCCAAGGTCGCCGGATACCGCGCCCTGGTGGGGGTCCGCCTCCGCAGCCCTGAGGACGCCCTCTCCGCCTTCGCTGAGGCCGTCGCCCCCGCCCCGCACAACGTCAAGCAGTCGGCGCTGCTCAAGGTGGAACTCGCGTCGGTGCACGCCGAAGCGGGCGACAGCGACGAGGCCTTCAGGCTGGCCCAGGAAGCACTGGTCACCGGGGTGCGTTACGACTCCGAGCGCGTGGTGGGCCGGGTGCGCTCCTTCCGCAGGCGTTACCGGGGCCCGCGTTCGCACTTCGTCGACGACCTGGACCACCGGTTGTCGTCTCTGGTTACCGGCCTGCCTCTTCGTGGGTAGAAACCCGGCGAAGCGAACATCCGGGAGGTTTCGTGATTCGTATCGGTATCACCGGACACCGCGGCTTGCCCCCAAACGTGAACGGCGCCGTTACCGACATGGTCAGAGCCCACCTTGAGCCCTACGGATGCGACATGGTGGGCCTGTCCTGCCTCGCCGACGGCGCGGACGCCGTCTTCGCCGAAGCCGTGGTCTCCACCGGCGCGCCGCTGGAGGCGATCGTCCCCGCCAGCGGATACCGAGAGGCCCTGCCCGCCGAGCACCACCCGGTCTACGACCGGCTCCTGGAACAGGCGGTCCTCGTCCACGAGTTACCGCACAGCCAGTCCGACCCCAGCGCGCACATGGCCGCCGGGCGCCTCCTGGTCGAGAAGTGCGACCAGCTCCTGGCGGTCTGGGACGGCCTGCCCCCGCGCGGTCCCGGCGGCACCGCCGACGTGGTCGACTACGCCCGCTCCCTGCACCGCCCCGTCACGGTGCTGTGGCCCGAAGGTGCCCGGCGCTGAGCGCAGAGCACGCAACGCCGACCGGGCGTACTCCGATCTCCGGACCGAGCCCCGCTGTCCCCGACGTCCAGCCGCTCCCCCGGCATCCGGCCCTACTCCCCCGGTTGCCGGCCCGCCATCACGGCGTTGACGTCCACGGCCCGCAACACCCCGAACAGGGCCCCGTCTGCCTCCACCACCAGGTACTCGGGCAGCGGATAACGGGTGAGCTCCGTCAAGAGCTCCTCACCCTCCAGGTCCGCGGAAACCGTCGAGTGCGCGGTCAGCGCCCGCGACACGTCCGACACCGGAACCCAGGCCCGGCGCGCGTCGCTGATCGCCCCCGCCGCGGAGGGATGCACGACCGAGACCGGAGTGCCGTCACTGTCCGCGACCACGGCGGTGTCCACGCCCGCCTCCGACAGCCTGCGGTCCACCTGCGCCAGCGGCAGGTCCGAGGGCACCACGACGGTCGGTCTGGCGAGCGCACGCGCACGCAGGCCCGGCACCCGCGCCCGGATCCGGGCGTTGCGCAGAGCCTCGGTCGCGCCCATCCACATGAATCCGGCCAGCAGCAGCCCCCACACGACCGCCCACGGGCCCGGGGTGGTCCCCGCGCTCCAGGCGAACAGGAACGGCAGCGCCACGACCCCGAGGGCCAGCACCCGCCCGCCCCAGGCCGCGACCACACTGCCGGTGTGCGGGTTACCGCTCAGCTTCCACACGCCGGCGCGCAGCAGGCGCCCGCCGTCCAAGGGGAGCCCCGGCAGCAGGTTGAACACACCCACGAGCAAGTTGGCGATCCACAGCTGGAAGAGCAGCTCACCCGTGACGGTGAAGGGGTCGGCGAAGTATGCCAGCGCGAACGCGCCAGCCGCCAGGACCAGGGAGAGCAGTGGGCCGGAGAAGGCGATCCAGAACTCGCGCCCCGGTGTGGGCGCCTCGCGGTCGATCTCCGAGACCCCGCCCAGCACGTACAGCACGATGCGGCGCACCGGAAGCCCGTAACCGCGGGCCACCAGCGAGTGGGCCAGTTCGTGCACGAGCACGGAGGCGTAGAGGAGGATCGCGAAGACGAAGGCCAGCAGATAGGCGGAGGGGCCCAAGGCCAGCCTCGCCTGGACGATGCCCCCGTACACCAGGGTGATGATCACCGCGACGATCCACCAGGACGCGGTGACGTAGACCGGGACCCCGAAGGGTCGGCCCAGCAGTAACCCCGGCTTCTTCTTCGCACGGTCGTCGGCCCGGGAACTGGGGTGGTCGCTGCCTCTGGTCACGGAACCCAGACTATGGCCCCAGCTCGGATGGTCCTCTCGTGGGTCGAGTCCGGGGCACAAGTCATAGGGTCGGATACATGACCACCGCGCCGCTGCCGACCGCCCTCTCACCTTCCCGGGCCTCCGACTTCCTCCAGTGCCCGCTGCTCTTCCGGTTCCGCACCATCGACCGGCTCCCGGAGGCCCCCAGTGCCGCGGCCCTGCGCGGCACCCTGGTCCATGCCTGCTTGGAGCGCCTGTACGAGCTCCCCGCCCAGACCCGCACCCCGCGCACCGCGCTGAGCCTGGTCGATCCCCAGTGGGAGAAACTCCGCAAGCGCAAGCCCGAGCTGGCCGAACAGCTCTTCGACGGCGAGGAAGCCGTCCAGGAATGGCTGGAGTCGTCGCGGAAGCTGGTCAAGCGCTACTTCGACTTGGAGAACCCCGAACACCTGGAGCCGCGCGAGCGCGAGATGCGCCTGGACGTCTCCCTGCCCACCGGCCTGCGGCTGCGCGGCTACGTCGACCGGCTCGACGTGGCGCCCTCGGGCCAGATCCGGGTGGTCGACTACAAGACCGGCAAGTCGCCGCACCCCAGGTTCGAGGACAAGGCCAAGTTCCAGATCTTCTTCTACGCGGTGATGATCTGGCGCGACCTCGGTGTGGTGCCCGCCCGCCTCCAGCTCATCTACCTGGGCGATGGTTCGGTGCGCTGGTACGACCCCACCGAGGAGGAGCTGGCCGCCGCCGAGGCCGAGATCGCCGACATCTGGGCGCGGATCGAGGCGGCCGGGCGCGCGGGCGTGTGGGAGCCCAAGCGGAGCAAGCTGTGCGGCTGGTGCGAGCACCAGGCCATCTGCCCGGAGTTCGGCGGAACACCGCCCCCGCTGCCCACCGCGTGAAGGGAAAGCCACAGCCCGCGGCCCAAGGGGTTCCCGGGTGCGGGACAATCGGCCCCGTGCCTGTCTCAGTACTACTGGTCGACGACCAGCCCCTCGTCCGTGCGGGTTTCCGGCTGATCCTGGAGTCCGCCCCCAGCATGTCCGTGGTGGGTGAGGTCTCCGACGGCCGCGAGGCCGTGCGCGAGGCGCGCAGGCTCCTTCCCGACGTCGTGCTCATGGACGTGCGCATGCCGGGCATGGACGGGATACGTGCCACACAGGAGGTCGTGCAGTGGGCCCGCCCGCTCGGCCACGAGGTGCGCGTCCTCGCCCTGACCACCTTCGACCTGGACGAGTACGTCGAGGGGGTACTGCGCGCGGGTGCCTCGGGCTTCCTCCTCAAGGACGTCCCGCCGGCCGAACTCGTCTCGGCGGTCGAACTGGTCGCCGGGGGCTCCGCCGTCGTCTCCCCCGCCGTCCTGAGCCGACTTCTCGACCGCTTCGCCGCGCTACCGGCGGCCCCCGAGTCCGGTGCCGCACCGGACGAGGACGTCCTGACCGTCCGCGAACGCGAAGTCCTGCGGCTCCTCGCCAAGGGATGGTCGAACACGGAGATCGCCGACCACCTGGTGCTGGGCGCGACGACCGTCAAATCCCATGTCGGTAGCATCCTCACCAAGCTCGGCCTACGCGATCGCGTCCAGGCCGTCGTGCACGCCTACGAGACCGGGTTGGTCCACCCTGGACAGGACACGCAGCCGCCTGCGTCCCGCCCCTGAGCGTGCCGCGGACCGCCCTCGACGCCGGCCTCCAAGGCACCTGGTGACCGGCGCGTCGACGTCCGCGGGGCACACCGCGTATTGGCAGGATAAGCCAGTGACCGAACTCACGGGAGCCGCCGCACGCGCGGGGCGAACCGGGTGCGTGCGCGCGGCGTCCCCCTGCGGGTTGCCGAGGCAGTACGCCGAACAGCAGGAGTGCGGGCGACGGGGAGGGAACGGAGTACATCGATGCCGAGCAATCGTGAGCGGTCGGGTCCGCCGAGCGAGGAGCTCATGCTCAGCCGGATGCGCGACTGGCGGGCCGAGCACGAAGAGGAACTGACCCCGGAGAACCTCGGCGACGAGGACGAGGACGTCAACCTTCCCGACGCCCGGGCGATCAACCTGGCCCTGCGCGTCGGCGAGCTCATGCTGGCCAGCGGTGAGAGCACCGAGGCGGTCAGCGAGGCCATGCTCAGCCTCTCGGTCGCCTTCGACCTGCCCCGCTCGGAGGTGTCGGTCACCTTCACCACCATCTCCCTGTCCACCCACCCGGGCGGCGACCACCCCCCGATCACCGGCGAACGGGTGGTGCGCCGCCGCACCCTGGACTACTTCCGTGTCAACGAACTGCACGGCCTGGTGCAGCAGGTGGCTCTGGGCCTGCTGGAGCTGGAAGACGCCAGTGTCCGGCTGGAGCAGATCCGCCGGGCCCGCATGCCCTACCCGAACTGGATGATCGCGGCGGGCTTCGGCCTGATCGCCTCCAGCGCCAGTGTGATGATGGGCGGCGGCCCGATCGTGGCGACCGTGGCCTTCCTGGCCACCGTGCTGGGCGACCGTACCTCGGTGTTCCTGGCCAAGCGCGGGGTCGCGGAGTTCTACCAGATGGTGGCGGCGGCCGTCGTGGCGGCCACCATCGGAGTGGGGCTGCTGTGGGTGAGCACGACGCTGGACCTGGGCTTGCAGGCGGGCGCGATCATCACCGGCAACATCATTGCGCTACTCCCCGGCCGCCCGCTGGTCTCCAGCCTCCAGGACGGGATCAGCGGTAGTTACGTCTCCGCTGCGGCTCGTCTGCTGGAGACCTTCTTCACGCTGGGCGCGATCGTGACGGGTGTGGTCACCGTGGCCTACACCGGACTGCGCCTGGGCATCGACCTGGACCTGGAGAACCTGCCGACCGCCGGGACCTCCATGGCGGTGCCGGTCCTGATCGGCGCGGCCGGGATCGCGATGGCCTTCGCGATCTCCCTGGCGGTGCCCCCGAGGATGCTGCCCACCATCGGTGCTCTGGGCGTGATGATCTGGGTGATCTACGCGGGCCTGCGCTCTCTGCTGGACATCCCGCCGGTGGTGGGGACCGTCGTGGGCGCCGTAGCCGTGGGTGTGGTCGGGCACTGGCTGGCCCGGCGGACGCAGCGCCCGGTCCTGCCGTACCTGATCCCCTCGATCGCCCCGCTGCTGCCCGGCAGCATCCTCTACCGGGGGTTGATCGAGATCACGCAGGGCGCCACGGTGCCGGGCATGCTCAGCCTGGCAGAGGCGGTCGTGGTGGCGCTGGCGCTGGGTGCTGGGGTCAACCTCGGCGGTGAACTGGTCCGGGCCTTCCAGCGCGGCGGTCTGGCCGGGGCGGGCATGCGCAGCCGTCCGGCCGCCCGCCGTACGCGCGGCGGTTACTGATCCACCGGACCCGGCCCTGGCCGGACCCGGACAGGGAAAAGCCGAATCGGACCGAACCCGGGACGGGTGACGTGAGTCTCATTCATGGAGAGCGGCCAAGAACACAGCAGGGATGTTGTCGCCCAAACCGGCAGCAGCATGTGATGTCAACCACTACTGTGGGCGTCAGCTCAACGAGGAGCACCGCTAAGAAAGGCTCTGTCATGTGCAGCCATTCACCCTCCTGCCCGTCCTTCGAAGACACCGACCGCGAAGCCGCGCGTGTCCTCTCCAGCCACCCCGAACAGGGTTGGAGCCTGCTCTGCAACGGAGTCGTCCTTTTCGACGACACCGGCGAGCTTCTCCCCGACGGGGCGGTTGTCGCCCCGCACCGGCCCCGCGTCGCGGCCTGACTCGCCGACGCCTTCCCTGGCCCGCTCAGGGCCTTCTCCGGTCAACCGCCTAACAACCGCTCCCGCCCGGGCACCTCGATTCCCGGGCGGTGACGTGCGCGAGGCCCCTCATCGGCCGTCGGGCCAGCCTTCGGGCAGCACGTCCTCACCCATCGCCGCGCTGAGCCTGCGCCGGAAGTCCGCGTGCACGTCCCCACCCCAGACCAGCTCGCTCGGGGTGCGCAGGGCCTGTTCCATGGCGGCCCGCAGCGCGGCCGGACGGGCCTCGCCCTCCACCACCGGCACTGCCAGCAGGGCGTGCATCTGGGTGACGACCGCGAACAGCTCCCCGGCCAGCGCGGGCGCGCTCGCGGTGGCCACGGCCTCCTCCAGGTAGACGTCCCACCAGGGCTCCGGAGCCGCTTCGCCGTCCTCGGCCTGGGGCTGGGCGAAGGAGCGGCGCAGCCGTGCGCGTACGGCGTCGGCGGTGTCCGGATCGCGGCTGTCCAGGCCCGTGCGCCAGACCCTTTCGGCCGAGTCGGGTTCGCCCCGCAGCGCCAGCAGGCCGGCGAGCAGTTCCACCGCCGCGCCCGAGGTTCGCGGCGCCGGACTGGCGACCGCACCCTCGTCCGACGGCCGGGGGTCGACGACCGCCCCCACGTCGGCGATCGCGCGCTCCAGGTGGGTCGCGGCCCGCAGGAGCCTCAGCCCGGGGTCGTCGCCGACGGTCAGTCCGCGCTCCACGGCGGCTGCCGCGGCGCCCGGGCGTCCCCGTTCGAGGAGGCGTCCGGCCAGGTCACGTGCGGCGTCGACGACGGTCGTGGCGTGCAGTCGACTGATCGCGGCATCGTCGGGGGGTAGTTCCAGCGCCGCCTCCCAGTGTTCCTCCGCCTCGGCCTCCTCACCTCGCGCTTCGGCTTCGCGGGCCAGGCCGTACCGGGCCACCGCGGTGTAGGCGGGTCCTCCCAGGTCCAGCAGGCGGTGCCAGACACGCGCGGCCTCACCGTGGGATCCCTCCTGTTCGAGGGAGAGCGCCAGGTGGTAGGCAGCACGCGGAGCGTACCGTGCGTCCCCGGTGGCCAGGGCCCGCCGGGCCGCTTCCCTGGCCGCCGCGAGGTCTCCGCGCTGGTCCTGGACCACGGCCAGCCCGAGCAGCGCCCTGGCCTGGACCTTGGGCCGGGGGTTGGCGGACACGGCCTGCTGGTAGAGCTTGGCGGCCCGCTTGAGGTGGCCGTTCTCGGCGAGGTCCTGGGCCTGGTCGCACAGGTCGGCCGCGCCCTCGGCCGCGGGTGCGGAGGTGTCCTCCACGTCGTCGGGGTCGGTGGGTTCGGGCGGGGGGTCGGCGGGGCCAGAGCGCGCGGGAGGTCCGGACGTCGTGGTCATTCGCTCCGCTTTCCATGGGGGTGTCGGGCCCGCGCGGTGGGGAACGCGGACCGTCGGCGTCGCCGTAACTCTAACGCGCTCTCCCCCGGCGGGCAGGGGCTCGTGGTGCGGGTGTCGGTTCCCGGGTACGTGCCCTTTTCGGACCACTGCCGAACACCGCCCGGTATGGACCGCGTGAGCTTTCGGGGCGCCCACTGGCCACACCTTTACGACGTAGATCCGTCATAGGCGCGAAGACGGGGCGCCTCCCCGCGGGTCGGCGCCCCGTTTTGCTTCCGGCGGTTCGCTCCGGCGTGTCAGAGCTCGAAGGCCTCCGGCGGCGGGCAGGAGCAGACCAGGTTGCGGTCACCGTAGGCCTGGTCGATCCGGCCGACCGGCGGCCAGTACTTGTCCTGGCGCAGCGACGACAGCGGGTAGGCCGCCTCCGAACGCGTGTAACCGTGGTCCCACGTGTCCGCGGTCAGCGCCTCAGCGGTGTGCGGGGCGCCCCGCAGCGGGTTGTCGTCGGCGGTCCACTCCCCCTCGGTCACCCGGTCGATCTCGCCGCGGATGGCGATCATCGCCTGGATGAACCGCTCCAGCTCGGCAAGGTTCTCGCTCTCGGTCGGCTCGACCATCAGCGTGCCGTTGACCGGGAAGGACATGGTCGGCGCGTGGAAACCGTAGTCCATCAGGCGCTTGGCGACGTCCTCGTTGCTGATGCCGCTGGCCTTCTGGAGCGGGCGGATGTCGATGATGCACTCGTGCGCGACCAGGCCGTTGGAGCCGGTGTAGAGCACCGGGTAGTAGGCCTCCAGGCGCTTGGCGATGTAGTTGGCCGACAGCACCGCGGTCTCGGTGGCCGCGCGCAGCCCGTCACCGCCCATCATGCGCATGTACGCCCAGGAGATCGGCAGGATGCCGGCGGAGCCGAACGGCGCGGCCGAGACCGGGCCGACCCCGGTGTGCGGGCCCGCCTCGGGCTGGCCCGGGTGGTTGGGCAGGAAGCCCGCCAGGTGCGAGCGGACCGCGACCGGGCCGACACCCGGGCCACCGCCGCCGTGCGGGATGCAGAACGTCTTGTGCAGGTTCAGGTGGCTGACGTCGGCGCCGAACTCGCCCGGCTTCGCCCAGCCCAGCAGGGCGTTCAGGTTGGCGCCGTCGACGTAGACCTGGCCGCCGCCCTCGTGGACCAGGCGGCACACCTCGGTGATGGTGTCCTCGTACACCCCGGCGGTGGAGGGGTAGGTGACCATGATGGCCGCCAGGTCCTCGCTGTGCTTGGCGGTCTTGTCGCGCAGGTCGCCGAGGTCCACGTTGCCGTCGTCGTCACAGGCGACCACGGCCACGCGCATCCCGGCCATGACCGCACTGGCAGCGTTGGTGCCGTGCGCGGAGCTCGGGATGAGGCAGACGTCGCGGTGGGCCTCCCCGCGCGAGCGGTGGTAACCGCGGATCGCGAGAAGCCCGGCGAGCTCGCCCTGCGACCCGGCGTTGGGCTGCAGGGACACCGCGTCGTACCCGGTGACCTCGGCCAGCCAGGCCTCCAGGTCGCGGACGAGCGAGACGCTGCCCGCGGCCTGGTCGAGCGGAGCGAACGGGTGCAGACCCGCGAACTCCGGCCAGGTGACGGCCTCCATCTCGGCCGTGGCGTTGAGCTTCATGGTGCACGAGCCCAAGGGGATCATCGTGCGGTCCAGCGCCAGGTCGCGGTCGGCCAGGCGGCGCATGTAGCGCAGGAGGGAGGTCTCGCTGCGGTGGGTGTTGAACACCTCGTGGGTGAGGTAGTCGGTACCGCGGGCGAGGTCCGCGGGCAGGCGGTCGGCGGACTCGTCGACGGCGAGCGGACCGCGCTCCGCGCCGCGGTCGGCCTCGCCGAAGGCGGCCAGGACCTTGTCGAGAACGGCGACCGGGGTGGTCTCGTCGACGCTGAGGCCGACCGTGCGCTGGTCTACGGCGAGCAGGTTGACGCCGGACTCCAGGGCCTTCTCCACGACGCGGTCGGCGCTGGGAACCCGCACGCGCAGAGTGTCGAAGTAGGCGGAGTGGACGACCTCGAACCCGCGCTGGGTGAGCGCGTCGGCCAGGGCAACCGTGCGCCCGTGGACCTGCCGCGCGATCGCGCGCAGGCCGTCGGGGCCGTGGTAGACGCCGTACATCCCGGCCATGACGGCCAACAGCACCTGTGCGGTGCAGATGTTGCTGGTGGCCTTCTCCCGGCGGATGTGCTGCTCACGGGTCTGCAGGGCCAGGCGGTAGGCTGGCTTGCCCACGTTGTCGACCGAGACGCCGACCAGACGGCCGGGCAGCTGGCGGCGCAGCTTCTCGCCGACGGACATGTAACCGGCGTGCGGGCCGCCGAAACCGAGCGGGACACCGAAGCGCTGGGTGGAGCCCACCGCGATGTCGGCGCCCAGGTCACCGGGGCTGCGCAGCAGTGTGAGGGCGAGGATGTCGGCGGCGACCACCGCGAGCGCGCCGCGCTCCTGCGCCTGGGCGATGACGGCGCTGGGGTCGCGCACCGCACCGCTGGAGGCCGGGTACTGCACCAGGACACCGAAGGTCTCGCCCTCGGGCAGCCCCTGCTTCAGATCGGCGACGACGACCTCGATACCAAGGGGCTCGGCACGGGTGCGCAGGACCTGGAGGGTCTGCGGGAAGATGTCGGAGTCGACCACGAAGGCGTTGCTCTTGACCTTGGAGGCCCGCCGGGCCAAAGTCATCGCCTCGGCGGCCGCGGTGGACTCGTCCAGCAGGGAGGCGCCGGTGATGGGCAGACCGGTCAGGTCGGAGACCATGGTCTGGAAGTTGAGGAGGGCCTCGAGCCGACCCTGGGAGATCTCCGGCTGGTAGGGGGTGTAGGCCGTGTACCAGGCCGGGTTCTCCATGATGTTGCGCATGATGACCGGCGGGGTGAGCGTGTCGTAGTAGCCCAGGCCGATCAGCGAGGTGTTGACCTCGTTGCGCTCGGCCCGGTCGCGGAGCTCGGCCAGGGCCTCGGCCTCGCCGATCGCCTCCGGCAGGTTGAGGGGGGCGCTCTGGCCGGGTCCGGACAGGATGGACTCGGGCACGGCGGCGGTCATGAGCTCGGTGCTGGAGTCGTAGCCGACCGTCTTCAGCATCTCTGCGGTCTCGGCCGGAGTGGGGCCGATGTGGCGGTCGGCGAACACCCGGGCCGGGGTGCCCGGGGCGGGGTCGTTCGACGGGTCAGTCACGGAGACCTCCTGGTGACAGGGCCGATCGGGTCGGCGGTGTTCCTCACGGTCTCCCCCTCTGTCACCGGGCGCACCCAGGCTTCAGAGTGGCCTCCTCCGCGCGGTCCATGGTGCCTGAGAGGTTACTGGGGAGTATTGCCCCGTCGGCGCCCCGTCAACCGAGGTCTCTCCCGCGCGGTATCAACAGCCTGCTGACGCTCTGTACATGTAGGCAAGCAGGGATAATGTCGGTTTTCATCCCAGTTGCGCCTACGACCGTACTCGATCACCACCGGAACCACCGAGCCCGGGCACACCTTTTTCGGCGAATCCCACGGCCTTCCGGCTGGTCCGGCAGCGGCAGCCCCCAGCTGCGCGACCGCGCCCGCGGGGACGGCCTTCATGTGTGCGGACACCGAAGATGTGTGCGGAAATCGCCCGCCAGATCCCCACCCAGGGTAATACCGCAGGGGCGGTTCCGCGGGGGGTTCACCCGGTGCGCCGCTCCCGGCGCCTCCGGGCCAGCTCGTCCACGGGCTGGGGAGCCGGGGTCGGCAGATCCGTGCGCTCCTCCGCGGGGACCACGCCCAGAGCTTCCTCCAGCTCGCGGGAGACATTGGCCAGAGCCAGGCCGAACATGCCCTGGCCGCGCTGCATCAGGTCGACGACCTCGTCCGGCGAGGTGCACTCGTAGACGCTGACGCCGTCGCTCATGAGGGTGATGCGGGACAGCTCAGCGGCGGGCCGGCCACGCAGGTGGTCGACCGCGGTGCGGATCTGCTGCAGGGAGATCCCGGTGTCCAGGAACCGTTTGGCCACCTTGAGCATCAGGATGTCAGGAAGGCTGTACAGGGCGGCGTTGTGGGCACCCGTGCGCACGCTCGGCTCCACCAGGCCGGTCCTGGCCCAGTAGTCGAGCTGTCGATAGGTGATCCCCGCGGCCGTACACGCCGCTGGGCCCCGGTACCCGACGTCCATAGGCAGCGCCACCACGTCCTCTTCGCACAGTAGGCCCTGCTGCCCTGCTAGCCGCAGCGCGGACCGCCTGTCATGGGGATCCTGCTTGCTGCTCGCTACTGCCACGCCGACCTCCGGCTCCTCGTCCCGCGGCGGCATCGACAGGGGAGAGTCCACTCAGGGAAAAGGCGCGCCGCGGGTTTCACAGCACTGACCGTAGGACGGCCGCAAGGCAGCGTCAACGAAGCCACTCGGCGCGTCGCCAAGTACGCGCTGTGGCCCAGGGACGGTCACCGTCCCGGCGGGACCGGCTGCGGGTCCGACGACTTTTCGGCTGCACCCACCACGACCATTCCCTCGTCCCAATCTATCACCGGTCTGCCTCACAAAGCCGCAGGTCACTGCGGCATTTTCACGCGGCGGGAACGTCCCGCCCCGGTACACAACTCGGGACCCGCGATATGCGGGCCCCGTCAGGTGTCTGTCACGTGCTCCGTCGGCCGAAGTCATCGGGCGAGATGTTGTCCAGGAACTCCCGGAACGCCTCGACCTGATCTTCCTGCTCGTCCGGGATGGGCATCCCGGCCTCCTCGATCACGTCCTCGTGCGCGTAGATCGGCGTACCGGTTCGTAATGCCAGCGCGATCGAGTCGGAGGGGCGCGCACTGACCTCCACACCGTTGCTGAAAACCAGCTCGGCGTAGAAGATGCCGTCGCTCAGGCCCGTGATGTTCACCGTCTCGAGCCCGGTGTCCAAGGCGTCCAGGACGTCTCGGAACAGGTCGTGGGTGAGCGGCCGTGCGGGCGCGACCCCCTGTTGGGCGAGCGCGATCGCGGTGGCCTCCACGCCGCCGATCCAGATCGGCAGGTAGCGGTCTCCCTCGGATTCCTTGAGCAGGACAATCGGTTGGTTCGAGGGCATCTCAACCCGGACGCCGACGACCTCCATGTGCTTCACAGCGGCTCCGTCCCACGAGTCGTCATGCCGGATGGGCGCGCTCGTTCCCTGCTCCCCCGCGAAAACAGGATCCCGAGGGCAAAGGCACCCTTCGTTACAAAGCTCTCCGGAGGCGGGGGGCCGCAAACCTCTTGGGCCCTCCCACCCCCGTCGACCGTGGTCAGCGCACCGTCACCGGCGCGGTTTAGTCAGCAGAACCATGCGGAACTTGCCGATCTGGATCTCGTCCCCTCCACCCAGCTCGGCCTCGTCCACCGGCTCGCGGTTGACGTAGGTGCCGTTGAGGCTACCGACGTCGCGGACGCCGAACCCGTTGCCCCGGCGGAAGAACTCCACGTGGCGTCGGGAAACGGTGACATCGTCAAGGAAAATGTCGCTGTTGGGATGGCGGCCCGCGGTGGTGACGTCGCTGTCCAGAAGGAAGCGGCTCCCGGCGTTGGGACCCCGCCGCACCACCAGCAGAGCGGTTCCGGGCGGTAGTGCGTCGGCGCTGGCGGGATCGTCACCGCCGAGCTCATCCCCCGATTCCTCCTCTTCCAAGGCCTGTATTCCGGAGATGGAGATGGTCGAAGTGACATCCCCACCTGAGTCCCCCGCCGCGGCAGGCTGTGGACTCTGCTGTTCGGCCCTGCGGACTGGAGTTCCACAGTGGGAGCAGAAACGGGCATCATCCGCAACGGCGTGACCGCACTGCGTGCAGTAAACGCTCGACATAGGTCGGCTCGGCCTCCTACCGCACGGGGCGGTGCTTGATTCGGCTGATCGGTGGCGCGTCCCGGGCGTCGAGCGGGCGCCGTGCCCGCACTCCGTCCGGAACACCGTGAGACGGCCCGTTGACGCGGCAACGGTACGGCTCACAGGTTCGGTCGCTAGGTCTCATCCCCCATGTTGTACTCCTTGTCACCCCCACTAGGTGTCCGCCGTTGCCGGGATCCCCGGGGCGGGTGGTGACGCGGCGCTTCAGGGAACACTCGACTTTAAACCATATCCCTGTCCAGACAGGGTTTTGCTCCCCCTAGGCCCGCCGTGGACCCCTTGACAAGGTCCGCGGCGTGGACCTGGCCGAACCCGGCACCCGGGGCGCCGCTTCGACCGGTGTGGGCCCGCAGGGAACCCAACACCTGTTATGGGGCTGATGCCCGGACCGGGCGTTTGGTTCTCCCGATGGCGGGGTGGATTTTACCGAACGGCCCCCAGTCTGCCTTGACCTGCCCTTATGCCCGTGCTTCCGGGGGTTGTCATCGGCCGGGGAGGGTTCCGGGGCACCCGGCCGCGGGCGAACCGTGCGGGTGCGGACGGCGCCCCGTCCGCACCCGCACGGTGTCCGGCTAACCCTCGGCCCGTTCCACCACGGCCGCCCATTCGTCGAGCAACCGCTGAGCAGTGTCCGAGTCAGGACCTTCGGCCCAAAGATGGGTCACGGCTTCGGCCGTGTCCGGCAGGACCAGCGCCCAGCTGCCGTCGGCCTCGATCGCGCGGACGCCGTCCGTGGTGTCGAGTTCCCGGTCCCCCGCGGCCTCCACGACCGCGCGCATGACGCTCCCCTTGACCGCCCACGGGGTGGGCACCGAACGGCGCAGGAGATGCGCTTGAGGGATCGCACGGTCGATCTGGCCGAGCGAGCGCCGGGTCCGCGCCACCAGACCCAGCAGCCGCACGAAAGCCGCGATGCCGTCGCTCGTGGGGCTGAACTCGGGGACGACGAAGCCGCCCCGGCCGTCTCCGGCGAAGACGATGGTGTCGCCCTCAGAGCGCACGGCCTTGGTCAGCTCGTCGGTGGCGGTCGCCGTCCAGTGGACCTCGGCCCCGTGGGACCGGGCCACCTGCTCGGCCACCCGGGTCGTGGTCACCGGAAGCGCCGCACTGCCGCCGCCGCGTTCGGCCGCGACCAGGTCCAGGACCACCAGCAGTGCGCGGTCGCCGTCCACCAGCTCGCCGTTCTCGTCCACGATGGACAGACGCTCGGCCACCGGGTCGAACCGCACGCCGAAGTCGGCCCCGGAGTTGGCGACCAGTTCGCCCAGACGCTCCAGGTCGCGCATCTTCTTGGCGACCGTGTCCGTGGGTGAAGCCTCGTCCAGCCGGTTGTTGACCGTGAGCACGTCCACGCCGATCCGGCCCAGCAACGAGGGCAGGATCAGCGAGCCCGTACCGCCCGCGCAGTCGACCACGACCTTCAGCTCCGCCTCGGCCACCCCGGAGGTGTCCACGGCGCGCAGGAGCTCGTGTGAGTAGTTCTCCACGTTGCGCGAGGGGATGGACAGTTCACCGATCTCACCGGGGAAGGCGCGCCGGTACTCGGCCCGGGAGAAGACCCGGTCGAGCTTGCGCTGGGCGCCCGGAGAGAGGTCGGCGCCCTCACCGTCCAGGAAGAGGATGTCCACGGACTCGGGGTCGCCCGGGCTGGTGCGCACGGCGATGCCGCCGCTGATCCCGCTCTGGGACGTGTGGAAGCGCGCCACCGGCAACGGGACCACCTCGAGGTCGCGCACCTCGATGGCGGCCGCCGTGAGCGCGCTGATGACCGCCCGTTTGAGCGTGCGCGCCGCCCTGGACACGTCACGGGACGTCGTGACGATCGCGCCCTTCTTGAGGGTGGTCGCGTAGGCGTTGGCCAGCCGGACCGCGAGCTCAGGGGTGATCTCGACGTTGATCAGCCCGGACACGCCGCGCGGGCCGAACAGCGAGCGCTGCCCGCGTGACTCCCAGACGACGTTGGTGCTGACCACCGTTCCGGCCTCGATGGTCTTGAAGGGGTAGACCTTGACGTCGTTGTGCACGTAGGCCTCGGACTCGATGACGCAGTCCTCGCCCACGACCGCGCCCTCCTCGATCCGGACGGCGGCCATGATGTCGGTGTTCTTACCGACCACGCAGCCGCGCAGGTTCGCGCCGCGGCCGATGAACACGTTGTCGTGCAAGACCGTGCGGTGGCAGAAGGCCTCCGCGCGCACGACGGCGTTGCTGCCCAGCACCGTGTACTCGCGCAGCTCCGCACCGGCCTCCACCTTGGCGTAGTCACCGATGTAGAGGGGGCCCTTCAGGACCGCGGTGGTGTCGACCTCCGCGCCCTCGCCGATCCAGACCCCCGGCGACACCTCGAAACCGTCGATCTCGACGTCGACCTTGCCCGAGAGGACGTCGGCCTGGGCGCTCAGGTAGCTCTCGTGCGTGCCGACGTCCTCCCAGTAACCGTCGGCGACGTACCCGTAGAGGGGCTCGCCCTCCTCCAGCAGCTCGGGGAAGACGTCACCGGACCAGTCGACGACCTCGCCGGCGGCGACGCGTTCGAGGACCTCCGGCTCCATGATGTAGATGCCCGTGTTGACGGTGTCGGAGAAGACCTGGCCCCAGGTGGGTTTCTCCAGGAAGCGCTGGATCCGCCCCTCGTCGTCCACGATGATGATGCCGAACTCCAGCGGGTTGGGGACCCGCTTGAGGGCGATGGTGACCTTGGCGCCGCGCTCCTTGTGGAAGCGGACCATGTCGGTGAGGTCGATGTCGGTGAGCGCGTCGCCGGAGATGACGATGAAAGGCTCTCCGCGCAGGTGTTCCTCGGCGTTCTTGACGCTGCCAGCGGTGCCGAGCGGGACTTCCTCGGCGACGTAGTGGAGCTTCATGCCGAGCTCCTCGCCGTCACCGAAGTAGTTGCGGATGAGGGTGGCCAGGAACTGCACGGTGACCACGGTCTCGGTGAAACCGTGCTTGCGCAGGAGGTGCAGCACGTGCTCCATGATGGGCTTGTTGACCACCGGGAGGAGCGGTTTGGGCTGGTTGGCGGTCATGGGCCGCAGTCGCGTGCCCTCACCGCCCGCCATAACGACGGCCTTCATGGGGACTGCCGGTGCGGCTTCGGTCGTATGTTCGCTCGTCATCGTCGCGACCTCCGAACGGCTGTGCCGTCAGGTGGCGCGGCGGAGGGAAGGTGTTCGGAGCGCGCGCCGTGGCGCGCGGTGGGACATGTTCTCATTGCGGAGATGACACTCCCTTTCGATCCGACAGGACTCTTGGTGAGCCGGCCCGCCGGTTCGCTCAGTGGATCAGGGCCCGGTCCTGCCCTGATCCGGTAGGCCCGGTCCCTCCGGGCCTTCGGGTGCCGCACCGGGATTGCCGTCAGCGGTCGCCGGTGCGATCGGATCGGGTCGATCCGCGCTGTGGCCGCGCGTGGGGTCGCTGCCGGGAACACCGGTCCGGGTGCCCGCGCGATCAGCGCCTTCGTCGCGGCGGGTCTGGTCGATCAGGCGCAGGCCCTGTACGGCGTAGAGCAGTCCGGCCCACCAGTACAGAGCCGTTCCCCACAGGGCGAAGGCCCAACCTATAATCCGGGCCACATCTCCGATGATCGAGGCGTATCCGCCGATGAACAGCAGCGGGAACGAGTAGAGCAGGCAGAGTGTGGCGGCCTTGCCGGCGAAGTTGGCCGGCAGCGGACCGTAGCCGAAGTGGCGCAGCAGCGGCAGGGCACCGATGATGAGGACGTCGCGCAGCACCAGGATGGCCATCAGCCACCACGGGACGATGCCGCGCACGACCAGCCCGAGCAGGGCCGCGAAGATGTAGAGGCGGTCGGCGAGCGGGTCGAGGATCTGCCCCAGTTTGGACATCTGGTTCCAGGCCCGCGCGATCTTGCCGTCCAGCCAGTCGCTGAGCCCGGCGAAGACGAGCACGAGGAGCGCCCACCAGTCGGCCTGTGGCACCAGAATGAGCCAGAGGAACAGCGGAACACCCAACAACCGGAGCATGCTCAACAGGTTGGGAACCGTCCAGATGCGGTCACTGACCACCGGGCTGGCCACGTCGCCCCTCGCCTCGTGTCTGCCTTCGTCCGCGGATCGCCCCATGGTGCCAACGATAACGGGCGGGACCGTCGCTTCCCGCCACCATGGCTCCCGCCGGCCCCGACTGGTCTCCGGTGGACTACCGCGCCCCAATCGTACCGTGTACGGACTTCCCCCGTGGCCGAGGTGCCGCCACTGAGACCTCAGCGGACGCGCGGGAGGGTGTGGTCGCCCCTCCTCAGGACTTGCGGTTCTCGCCGAGCTCCTCCTCGATGGGGTTGACCGGGCCGGTCTCCTTCATGGTCTCGGCCTGCCCGGGCTTGGTGTGGTGCCTGCGCTGCTGAGCCTGCTGGGACTCCGTCCGCTCGCCCCCGTCCGACTCGTCCAGGGCCACGGAGCGCATGACGTCGTCCGGCTGGTCGTAACCGACCGGAGGCATCGCTCGCAGCGCTCCCAGAAGCTCACTGTCGGCGCCCAGGGCCGAAGCCCGCTCCACGATCTGCTCCTTGTCGGCGGGAAAACTCACCTGCCCCAGGATCCTCTTCAGCCCCGCGACTCCGTGTTCAGTACTCATCGTCACAACCTCCCGGTTGACTGGTAGCGCCCTCGTCTCGGGCGTTCTGAAGCCCCTGGCCTGGTTCACGGCCTCAAGGGCTGGTGAAAGGGGCCGCACGCGCGCACTACCCGAGTACGGTCGCACCGAATCAGGCCGCACGCTCTGTGCTCAGCCCAGAGCGAGGATGCGTTCGGCCTCGCGCCGGCCCGAGAGCAGCGCCCCGTGAACGGTGGCGGTGTGCTCGATCTCGGTGGCCTCACCCGCGAAGAACACGCGGTCCCCGACCGGGTCGCCGAGGATCGTGCGGTCACCGTCGCCGGAGCCGACGGCGGTGAAGGAGAAGCCGCCCCGGGCGAAGGGGTCGTCCATCCAGTGGGTCAGGTAGTGGTCGGCCGGGTCGGGCGCCTTCTTGAACATGCCGCGGAGGGACGCCATGGCGTGTTCGACCACCTGCGCCTCGTCCATCCGGGCGAGGAAGCGCGCCGCGTTCCCACCGTTGCGGCTGACGAGGATGGGCTGGCCGAAGACGTTCTGGCCCGCGTACCAGTGGAACCACGCGCCCTCCTCGGTCCCCAGGTGGACGATCACCTCCGCGTCGCCCCAGAAGACTTCGTCGAACCGCAGGAAGAGCTTCTCCAGCCGACCGTTGCCCAGCCGCTCCAGCGCGTCCTGCTTGTCCACGGGAAGAGCCGGTTCAAAATCCACCTGCCCGGCCTTGAGGACCCCGACGGGAAGCGTGACCACGACCCGGTCCGCGGTCAGGGTCTCCTCCCCCTCAGGGGTTTCGACCCGCACACTGGCGCTCCGGTCGTTGTGGGAGACGGACAGGACCACGTGCTCCAGGCGCACGTCCAGCCCTCGGGCGAGGTAGTCGGTGACCTGCCCCATCCCCTCGGGGAACACGACGTCGTCGCCGCTGAACTCGTGCAGGGCCGCTACCGCGGAGAAGGCGACCTCCTCGGCATCGGCCCCGTGGTCGGCCTCGGCGAGCCGGTGGACGATCTCGGTGGCGTCTCTGGCCCGGGAGCGCACGAGGTTGACGTCGTAGAGGGCGTGGTTGATGCCCTCTTCCATGGACTCCTCGGGGCTCGCGCCGACCGTGGCCCAGTACATGTGTTCGTGGAGGAGGCTGACGTCCTCCAGGTTGCGGCGGTGCCGGTCGAACAGGAGCCGACGGCCCTTGGGGTCGTAGGCGGTCTCGGTAGAGCGGTTGAACACGGCAGTGCGGGCGCCCACCTCCGCCACCAGCCTGGACAGCGGGTTGTTCTCCTCGCCGCGCATCCAAGACGCCCCGACGTCCAGGGTCGCGCCGTCCCAGGTGCGCACCGAGTGGATGCGGCCCCCGATCCGGTCCCGGGCCTCGAGCACGGTGACGCGTTCGCCCTGGTCGGCGAGCCGGTCCGCGGCGGCCAGCCC
Source organism: Nocardiopsis oceani (assembly GCF_054777395.1). Classification (NCBI taxonomy): domain Bacteria; kingdom Bacillati; phylum Actinomycetota; class Actinomycetes; order Streptosporangiales; family Nocardiopsidaceae; genus Nocardiopsis; species Nocardiopsis oceani. The sequence continues at coordinate 130,862 of NZ_BAAHAR010000002.1, read as the reverse complement.
GGCCATGCCCGCGCCCAGGACGATGGTGTGGCCCCGGCCGGGACCGGCCTCGCGTCCGCGCGGTTCGGGTTCGGTGCTTGCCCCGCCGCGCTGCTCCACCCCGTCCCCGGTGTTCTCGCCGCTCACGTCCTCGGTCATCGCGCTCCCCCTCCGTGTCGACGGACGACAAGGGCGACCCTAAGCGGACGAACCACTCCGACCAGGGAGGACACACGGAAAGGGCCGGGGCGGGGACCGGCCTCAGGCCTGGATCCCCGCCCCGGACCGCTGTGAACCGAGACCGGTCAGCCCGTGACCGCTACTCCAGGCTCATGTTGGCCGAGGGGCCGGTGCCGTCGTCCGTGACCTCGAGGTAGTACGGCTCGGCGTCCTCCGGGATGTCGAAGACGACCTCGACGAGGCCGCCGTCCCCGGGTTCCATGTTGTGGGAGAAACCGCCCAGGTCGCGGAGCTCAGTGGTCTCTTCGGTGGAGGACGAGTACTCGACGCCATCGGTGTCCACCAGAGTGACGCCAGCGTGGAAGTACATGACCATGTCGTCGCCGAGGTTCTCCACCTCGAACGCGACGATAACGTACCTGTCACTCGCGGTGAACTCGCCTCGGGTCGCCTCGATCGCGTCCACGTCGGTGTCCAGCGACTCGAAGGTGAACTCCAGGTCCCCGGGCTGAACGGTGCTGCCCTCGGGGCTGTCGCTCGCGGCGTCTTCGTCCTCGTCATCGTCGAGGAAATCGTCGTCGAGCGGGTCGTCGTCCTCGCCCATGCCCTCGGGTGTTTCCAGCGTGGCATCCCACTCCGGGGGCTCCGCCCCGGAGGCGGAGTCATCGGCGCCGGAGGAGCCGCGGTTGATGAGCGCGACGGCTCCGACCGCGACCACGGTCAGCAGGAGGAGGGCGCCCCCGACACAGGCGACCACGACCATGGGCGAGACCCCTCCGCGGGACTGCCCGGGAGGGGGCCCGCCAGGGGGTTGGTGCGGGGGCATCCCGCCGGGGGGTTGGTGCGGGGGCATCCCGCCGGGGGGTTGGTGCGGGGGCATTCCACCGGGGGGCTGCTGGGGCGGGGCCCGCCGGGGGGCTGGTTACCGTAGGCCATCGAGTATTGAATCTTTCAACTAGGGGATCAGCGGGAGTCAAGTCCGGAGTCCGGGTGTCATCATCCCCCACTCTCGGGCCGTCCGCCCTGTTCACGGGTGTTGAGACGACCCGAGTCCGGAATCGGTTCCCGCCGGGATGGGTCGAATCCGACCCGCCTTGACCCACCGCACCGGCCAATCGGGGTACGAACGGTGACCAACCCTTGTGCCCGGCGTTTCGCGGCACGTCGAACCTGCGGCAGGCAGGGCTCAGTGCAGGTCGAGGTTGGCCTGGTCGTCGTCGTGACCCATGTCCGAGACGAGCAGGTGGCTCGGCTCCTCGTCCGCGGGGATGTCGTACAGGGCCAGGAAATAGCCGTCGTCGCCCGGCTCCAGGTTCGCGGAGACCCCGCTGGTGCTGGCGTAGTTGTCCTTGCTGGAGACCGTCGCTTCGATGTGGTGCTCGTATTCGATCCCCTGGCTGTCCACCATTCGTGTCGGCACGGCGGAGAACGAGATCAACTCGCTGCCGTGGTTCTCGACCACCATCTTGACGAGGACGAACTGCCCGTCGGGCTCGATGATGGGGCCCTGGTAGCTCTCGACGCTGCCGTAGTCCGTGGTCATGGAGTAGAAGGTGTAGCTCAGGTCACCGGGCTGCACGGTGCTTCCGTCACCGCCGCCGTTGCCCGCGTCGCCGTCTTCTTCGGTGCCCTCGTCTTCGGTGTCGCCGTCGTCCCCGGAGGTGTCACCGTCGTCAGCCTCCGCAGCGACAGAGCTGTCGGAGCCCAGGCGGTCACCGAAGAACACGTAGCCGCCCACGGCGACGGCGATCATCAGGATGGCGGCGATGCCGATGCAGCCGAGCACGGCGAGGGGGGAGGTCCTGCTTCCCGAATTATTACCGTAAGTCATGGTTGTTTCCACGTCCTTGTGTGGGGGTGGCAGAGGGGTGGAGATGGAATTCGGGCGCGTGAACCCCCTCTATCTGGTTCCTCAGCGCCGTTCACGTGTGGTCCGACGGCTGACTGCCCGGGGAGGTTCAGCGGACTCGTGGCCGCATCGGGCCAGAACTTTTCCGACAAGGGCAGCATGATCAGCGACAGAGAGTCATAACCTCGTGCACGAGGCATCTCCGGATACGGGTGCCGTGCTCTCAGGTATTGGTAGTGGGGGAAGGGTCCGGCTCGAACAGGGACCGGGGGAGGCGGTCGGCGCTCTCCACCCGACCGCCACCCCGCCGACCCGGGCGGCCCCGTCCTGACCGCCCGGCCCAGCAGGGCGCGCTGCGCGCACCCTCCGCTCTCACCTACCCATGAAAGCTAGTGCGCAAGGCTTTCAGATTTCTTCTGGCGGGGTACCCGGCACCGGAACGAACGGAAAACCCACCGGGTACCCCGGAACGGGCTGGTCAGCAGCTGTTGTCCTGGCTGTCCTGCCACGTGATGTCGCGGACGACGGTGCCTTCGGCACACGGTTCCTCGTTGACCGCCGAGTCGACCACGGTCAGGTTCTCCAGGGTCACGTCCGACGTGTTGGCGAACTCGTCCCGGGCGGCGATCCGGATGTCGCCCGGGCCCTCGACCGTTCCGCCCTCCTCGGCGATGGTCACGTTGTGGCAGTTCTCGATCAGGACCGCGTTGCCTCCGGTCCCGGCGATGTCCACGTTCTCGATGACGGCGCCGCCGCTCTCGGACACGCAGAAGATCCCGCGGCCGCCGCCGCGGGCACGCACTTCGCCGACCCGGATGTTGGTGGGGTGTGCGTCCCCGACCATGCCGTTCCTGTTGGCCATGCGGAAGGCCGCGTACCCGGTGTCGGCGCCCGCGTTCTCGGCGTCGACGAGCCCGACGTCGGCGTTCTCGGTGTCGTTGAGCAGCAGGCCCGAGTAGGCGGTGTCCCTGGCGGTGACGGTGCCCACGGTGAAGCCGTCGACGCTGTAGGTCTCCACGCCGTGGTTGTCGGTGCCCGAGACGTAGACGTCGTCGATGCTGATGTCGCGGGCCTGGCGGCCGTCGTCGTTGTCCCGGCTGTCGATGCGCATGCCGTGGCCGCCGGACATCCTGAGGTCGACTTGACCGAAGTGCACGCTCTCCGCGCTCTGCACGAACACCCCGAAGTACGGGGATCCGGTGAGGGACAGGTGGGGCACGGTGACGTCCTCGGCGTGGCGGATGCGCACGGCGGCGTGGTCCGCGCTCACCTCGCCGGTGACGTCGATGGTGCCGCACACCTCCAGCGACGTGTGGCTCGGCAGGTCCAACGACTCGTCGCCGGGGACGGAGCCGGAGCCGCGGACGACCACGCTCTCCTGGGACGTGCGCCCGTCGTCGAGGCTGTCGACCGCCTCGCGCATGGCGGTGAGCATGTCGTCGCCCTCGTGGACGACGTCGTCGCCGCTGCGCACGGTCCAGGTGGAGCCGTCCAGTTCGGCTTCGGCGTCGAAGCTTCCCTCGCCGCACTCGGCCGCCGCGGTCTCGGCCGTTGCGCCGGAGCCCTGGAGTTCGGTGCCGGAGGGCTGGTCGGCGGGGGCGAGCGTGGCGGCCGCCACGCCCAGCCCGGCGAGTACGGCCAGGCCGGCGGTGGGCAGTGCCCAGCGCGGATGTGAGCGGCGCGGGCGTGATCGGCGTCGGGGTTCGGAACGCATACAAGCTCCTCGTGTGCGGGCCCAGTGGGGGCAAGGGGGTCACGAACGCGGTGGGGATCCGTCCCCGCCGCGGGGTCGGAAGCTAGCACGGAAAGCGTTTTCCCGATACCGGTGCGATCACGGACCAAGGGCAAGCGGGCCGTGCCGGCCACGCGGCTCAGACCAAGTGGCCCTCACGCGCGACGGTCCGGCCGGCCCGCACGACGGCGTGCCGCGGCGGCAGGTCCACCACGACCTGGGGCAGGCACTCGCCCTCGACCAGGAAGAAGTCCGCTGGGGCGCCGACGGTGAAGTCGGCCGCGGGCAGGTCGGCCAGGACGGCCCCGTCGTACGCGGCGGTGCGGAAGGCGTCGGAGAGCTGCTCGTCGAGCCGCGCCTTGAGCGCGCTCGCCAACAGGTGGGCGCGGTGCAGCATGTCGGCGTCACCGAACGGGCTCCATGCGTCTCGGACCCCGTCCGAACCCGCGCCGACCCGTACCCCGTGCTCGCGCAGGCGGGCGACGGGCAGCACCCGGGACGGGTCCGGGGCCACGGTGGTCAGGGCGATTCCGGCGTCGCCGAGGGCCGCGGCCAGGCTGTCGAACTCCTCCCCCGCCTGAGCCACCCCGAAGGCGTGGCTGACCGTGACGTTGTCCCGCATGTCCAAGGCACGGGTGCGCTCGATGATCGCCCACAGCGTCCGCGAGCCCGCGGGGCCGCTGTCGTGCAGGTGGATGTCGATCCCCACCCGGTACCGGTCGGCCAGGCCGAAGACCAGGTCGAGCTGACCGTCGAGGTCGTCGTCGAAACCTTCGGGGTCGATGCCGCCGACCAGGTCGGCCACCCCGGTGCGCAGCGCCTCTTCCAGCAGGGCATCGGTCCCTGGCGCCCGCCGGACCCCGTGCTGCGGGAAGGCGACCACGCGCACGTCCAGGGCGTGGGCGAGGTTCTTCGCGGCCGCCTTGATCCCTTCCAGGCCCTCAAGTCCGTAGGAGGGGGCGATGTCGGCGTGGGCGCGCATCGCCCGCGTGCCCCGGGTGACGGCGTGCCCCATCAGGCGTTCGGCCCGCACCGCGACCGGGGTGGGTGTGTTGCGGAAGACCTCGGCGTCCTGCTCCCCCAGCTCGGCGATGCCCCGGGCTGCGCGGCGCGAGTACCAGGGCTCACCCCAGGTGGTCTTGTCCGGGTGGATGTGCGCGTCGACCAGTGTGGGGAGGGCGATCCTTCCCCCGCCGTCGACGACCTCCGCCGACCCCGCCGGTTCGGCGGCCACCCGCCCGTCGACGACCACCAGGTCGACGTGGTCACCGCCCATGGGCCGCACGTTCCGGAAGATCGTGGTGCGCGGCTGTTCGTTCAAGGCGGGACTCCCTCTCCGCTGGAACTGCGACCCACAGAGAATGCCAGGCAATGGTTCAGACCACGAACTGGACGCTGCGGCGGCGGGAGCGGTTGTAGGTGTCGCACAACAGGATCTGCAGGGGTTCGACCCATTCAGGGAGGTCGTAGACCAGGGCGGTGTCACCCGCCTCGCCGGGCTTCAGGGAGTCGAGAACGGTCTCCACCAGGGCGGTCGCCACGGGGTCGATCATGTGCTCGGCACCCTCCGTGTCGACGAGGCGCTGCGCACCGGTGTAGAAGGACGCCTTCTGCTCTCCGGTGTTCAGCACGTACAGCTCGACCACGGTGAACTTCCCCTCCGGTTCACGGACACTCCCCCGGTCTCCCTCGACCGTTTGGATCCCCGAGCGCACAGAACGGACCGTGAACCGGAGGTTGCCGACGACGACGGACGCGGAGGGGGTCGGTGCCATGGGGGCCTCCCTGATGTGCCTCTGGTCACTGGCGAACCTGATACAGATCTTCCCCATCAGACCCCGATAAGTCAGTAAAACGCACCCCTGGCGGACAGTGCGCCGACGCCCCCGGGGAACGGGACGCGACCCCGCACAGCGATACGCGGTGCGGATACGCTGGAACACCCCTGAGGAACCCCGAACAGGAGCAGGATTGGCAGTCGTCTCGCATGTCTTCCCCGCACCGCCGGTAGCGGTCTGGCAGGCCCTGCCGGCCGGGACGTGGGCCCTCAGGGGCGAGTTCCCCCGTTACGACCAGTACGGCGGCACCCTGGAGTACCGCACGGGCGTCACTTTCCTGTCGTGGGGCCAGGTCATCCGGGTGCGGCTCGAACCCGTCCCCGAAGGGACCGGGGTGACGGTCAGTACGTCCATGAAGTTCGGCCTCTTCGACTGGGGCGAGGGCAAGTCCCTGTGCCACAGCTTCCTGAGCGCGGTCGACCGCCACCTGAGACAGGCACCCCCCGCAGCACTACTGATCCGGCAGGGTGCCGTCTGCCGCTCATCTCCCGTAGCCGGCCGAACCGGGCGCCTGGTACAAGCACCCTCAGGGCAAAGAAGCCGGAAGCTCCCCCGTGGCCGCCGGGTGTGTGGTGTGCTGGAAGACATGGAGCAAGATGGGGACGGCGACGGCCCTGAGGGGTCCGTACGGGGCCAAGCGTTGTCTGACGCGCTCGCCGCAGCGGACGTCAAGAGGCTCGTGCTCGCGTCGCGTGAGGGTGATGGGGACGAAGCGGAACGGATCCGCCGAAGGTACCTGGAGGGCTAGGCCGCTGGTGGCCAGAAGCCTTACGGGGCAGGGGTTCCCGTGTTAGTTTCAGGGCCTTGGGTTCGTACTTTCGAGGCCTGATCGGAGATCCGTGGACCTGGAACTTCTCGCCAAAGATGACAAGTCTGGCCACAAGGGCTGCCCATCCGTCTACATCAGTGACACCGGAGAGTTCGTTGTCCAGGGAGTCGGCCTCGATGACGCTGACTTCGCCAAGCTCGCCGACCCGCTACCTGGTGAGACCGCTGTGCGCATCTCCCCCGAGATCGTGCTCGCCGCCGTCGAGCAGTACCGGCGGAGGGGCACGTGACTGCTCCGCGAGCCGGTTCTCGTCCGGTCGGCGAAGAAGAGTTCGATCGCTTCTTCGAGGAGTGCCGCTACACCGCATTCCGGTTGGAGACCCTCCAGATATACGACGTCGGCTATGAGGAAGAGGCGTACCGCCGATTCCTGGCCGACGGGGAAGTGATCACCACTTCCTCCCACCAGGACTGGGCCCGCCTCGTCGGCAGCGGGCGACGCTTTCGCCGAGTTCACGTGGTCACAGAGCCCCTCACGGACTACCTGCGGTTCGAGTGTGTGTGGGCCTACCGCTCCAATGTCAAGGCGGGTGAGGACGTCAAGATCCTGCCCGTCGAGGAGGGCTACTGGCCCGAGGGCATCCCTCGATCCGACTACTGGTTGTTCGACTCAGAGCGTCTGGTGTGCATGGACTACGCCCCTGACGGCACCATGCTCACCCCCGCATTGGTGACCGAGCCCGACGAGATCGTGCGTGCCAACGCTGTACGTGACCGTGCCCTGCACCTGGCCACCCCTTTCAGCGAATACGAGAAGCACTTCGACGCCAACATGCGCCCCCTGTGACAGACAGCGAGAACCGTCGGACCACCAACACTGTGCACGGCAGCCCAGAAGCACTCGTGCAGACGGGGGCAGTACACGGTGATGTCCACATCGCCGCCGAACCCTCCCGAGCATCCCCTGTTCCGCGGCAGCTACCGCTACCCGCCCGGGGATTCGTGGACCGCGAGGCCTTACAACGTCGGCTGGACACACTGACGGTGCAGGGGGCGGGTGTACCGGTCGCGGTCCTTGCCGGGCCGCCCGGCGTTGGCAAGACCGCGTTGGCTGTGCGCTGGGCCCATCATGCACGCAGTCGCTTCCCGGACGGGGACCTCTACATCAGCATGCACGGCCATGCCCCCGGACTGCGGGCGCAAGCTTCCCAGGCACTCGACACCATCCTGAGGACACTCGGGGTCGCCTCTGACCGCATTCCCCTGGACGTGGACGGCCGCTCGGCTCTCTACCGCTCTGAAGTGCACGGCAAGCGCCTTCTGGTCGTCATCGACGACGTACTCGCCCCAGCCCAGGTGCGGCCTCTCCTTCCTGCCTCATCCGGCAGCATGGTCGTGGTGACCAGTCGAAGCACACTCCCCGGGCTGGTCGCACGCGACGGCGCCGAGCGCCTGCATCTGGGGGTCCTTCCCCTCGCTGACTCCGTGGACCTGCTGCGAGTTGCGGTCGGCGCCCGTGTGGACTCCGAACGGGAAGCCGCATGCAGCCTGGCCGAGCACTGCGCACGCCTACCGCTGGCTCTCAGAGTGGCGGCGGAGCGGCTCATCGACCGGCCGGACACGGCTCTGGCAGATCTGGTGGACGAGCTGGCCGCCGAGGAGTCCCGCCTGGACTCTCTCGCGGAGGAGGACGAGTTGAGTGACCTTCGTGCCGTGATGACTGCCTCCTATCAGAGCCTGGACACCGAGGCTGCCCGGTTCTTCCGGCGTCTGGGACTGCACCCCGGACCGGAGTTCTCCATCGCGGCCGCATCGGCGCTCGCCGACGTCTCAGGCAAAGAGGCTCGCAGGCTTCTGGAGCGCTTGGGTCGCGCCAACCTCGTGGAGCGCCCGCACGTAGACCGCTACCGTCTGCACGACCTGGTGCGCCTGTATGTCGTGGAACGGGTTCGTGTAGAGGACGGGGACGACACGGTGCCCGAAATCATCGGTCGGCTCGCATGGTGGTACGCACACGCCGCGTCCCGGGCTCAGCTCGCCGATCAGCCGCATTTTCCCGTGGTCCCCGGGGGCGAACCGCCGCACGAGCTACCCGACTTCACCGCTCTCCAGGACGCCCTCTCATGGTTCGAGACCGAGCGTACAAACCTCGTCGCCGTGACGGAAGCCGCCCAGGAGTACGGTCACCACGACACCGCCTGGCGCCTGCCCGCCAGCGTCTACCCTCTGTTCGAGGCACACCGGCACTGGCATGCGTGGGTGGACTTGCACAGGGTGGGATTGAGGGCGGCGGAGCACGCCGAGGATCCCTTCGGTCTGGCCCGCAACCACCTTGGGATGGGCGACGCCCTGTGGTTACAGGAAGACCTCGAAGCGGCCGAGCACCACTACCGGGCGGCTCTGGAAAGCAGTGATGCCTGGGTTAAGGGGTTCGCGCATCGGCAACTGAGCCTGGTGTCCTGGCAGCGCGGTGAACGTGGTCCCGACGTCGTGCGGCGCGTGGAGCGTTCCCGCGCAATCTTCCGGGAGGTAGGCGAGCGGCGGGGCGAAGCGATGTCCCTGATCAGCATGGCCGATTTCCAAGCCGACGCGGGCAGGTGGGAGGAGGCCCTCATCCACTGTCGCGAGGCGATGGACATCTTCGAGGAGGTCGGCGCCGAGTGGAGCGTGGCTTGGGCGCGCTGTTCCCTGGGTCGCATCCTCACCGGCACGGGCCACGCCTCAGACGCCGCTCTGGAGTACCGAGCAGCCATCACGGTCTTCGACCAGTACGAGGACGCCGACAGCCGAGCGGTGGCGCTGCTCGGCCTGGGTGATGCCCGAGCTGAGCTGAAAGAGCCGCAGCGGGCGCGCGAAGCCTGGAGTGCTGCCTTGGACTACCTCCGGGACCACGATGACCCGCGCACCCGTGAGGTGGAGGAGCGCCTGAGAGCACTGGATTCCTGAGAGGAAGCGGAGCGCCCGCCCCTGGAAGTCAGGGGCGGGCGCCGCAATGTTCGGTTCGGTCGGGGTCAGTGGGTCAGGGGCTCAGCGCGCCGGGGTCAGACCTTGCGCCACTGGGGGACCCAGGCGCCGTCCTCGACGTCGTAGTCGCCGAAGAGTGCGGGGGCCTCCTCCTTCAGGGCCTCGCCGATGCGGTGGAACAGCAGCCGGATCTCCTCTTCGGCGCCGGGGGCGGTGCGGGCCTCCAGGGTGTGGCGCAGGGTGCGCACATTGGCGGTCCACACCAGACCGGTCGCCACGCCCTCGGGGGCGAAGCGGCGCATGAAGGACGTCTTGTGCTTCTTCTCCGCGAACTTCACGCCCTCGTCGTCGAGCCCGAAGTGCTCGGCCATCCAGAACTGGAAGTCCTCCATCTGCTGCAGCATCGCCGAAGCGCGCTCCATCAGCTCCGGGTCCTCCTCGGCCCAGTCGGGGAACCAGAACGGCAGGTCGGTGAGGCGCACGAAGCGCAGCGACTCCTGCGAGACGGCCACGCCGGGCCGGTGCCGGATGAGCTCGTGGGTGAGCACCCGCGAGACGTTGTGCAGCACGAAGCTGAAGCTGATGTGCTCCAGCACCGAGCCGTGCAGGCTGGCCAGCAGGTTGCCCAGGTACTGGTCCTGGTCCTTGCGCACCCGGGTGACGTTCGGGTTCAGGCCCGGCTCCCAGGAGCGGTAGCACAGCCGGCCGGCGAACTCGGCGAGGTTCTGGGGGTCGTTGAGGTGGGCGTCGAGCTCACCGCGGTCGAACCGCTCCAGCCACGCCTCTCCGCCGACCTCCTCGAGGTAGTCGGTGATCGCGTCGTAGTCCACCTGCGGACGTGCAACCAGGCGGACCTGTGGCTCGACCTTCTTCACGGCACCCTCTCCCTAGCGACTCCCCGCCCCGAGGCACGCGTCAGGGCCATGACCAGGGTTTCCGGGGCACGGGAGCGTGTGTGGGGCGGGGCCGATTGACCTCCCCCGAGGGTACACGTCCGACGCGGGCGCTAGGCCGGGCCCGGGGCGCGACCCGGGACGGAAGCGGGCGGAAAGGCGAACGGGGCCGGGTGTCCGACGCTCAGTCGGGCACCCGGCCCCGTACCGGTGCCGGTAACTCTCTCCTGGGTTTCGCGGGAGGGAGGTTCATCCGTTAGATGCCGTAGAAGTATCCGGGAGCGATGAACAGCCCGATGACGATGGCGATGATGCCCCAGAGGAGCTGGCCGCGGAGCACGCCCAGCACGCCGGAGACGATGATGATGATCCCGAGAATTGATAGCAAAATACCCATACGCGACCCCTGTCCGCTAACGGGTTGATCAAACAGCGTTAACAGGCGGGTTTCGGGAAACTCTTGTCCCCGTGCAGGTGGGCGGAGGTCCGCGCGCGACGAATCTCTCGCACGCGGACCCTCCGGCTCAGCGTTTGGCCAGCTCTAGGGCGCGCGACACGATTCCCTCGCCGACCGGGGCGGTGAGGATCGACTCCGGGTGGAACTGGACGGCGGACCAGCGGGCCGCCGGATCCTCGATCGCCATCACCACGGACTCCTCACCGGGCGCACCGTCCAGGACCGCGGTCACCTCGTAGTTCTTCACCAGGCCCGGCGTGCAGTAGGTGGAGTGGTAGCGGGCCGCGGGGAAGGCGCCGCCCTCGCCCAGCCCCGCCAAGAGCTTTCCGCCGGAGACCCGCACGCGGCCGGGCTTGCCGTGTACCGGCTCGTCGAGGGTCCGCAGTTCTCCCCCGGCGTGCTCGACCATGCCCTGCAGCCCGAGGCACACCCCGAAGACCGGCAGGTCGCGGGCGGCGAGGGCGTCCAGCAGCTCCGACATCGCGAAGTCCACGGGCAGGCCGGGGCCGGGCGACAGGACCACGAGGTCGGGGGCGATCCGGTCCAGCAGCGAGGGGTCGAAGCCGTAGCGGACGGTGGTGACCTCGGCGCCGTGGCGGCGCACGTAGTCCGCCAGCGTGTTGACGAACGAGTCCTCGTGGTCCACCAGGAGGACGCGCATACCCGCACCGGGCATCTCGGCCGGGTCGGGAGCGGTGTCGGCGGCGCCGCCGGTTCCGGCGGCCGTCCCAGCGCTGTCCGGCTCCCCCTGCGGGGCAGCCTCGGCGGCCGCGGCCTCCTCGCCTTGGGCAAGGGTTTCCAGCAGGGCGCGGGCCTTGAGGAAGGTCTCCTTCTCCTCCGCCTCGGGGTCGGAGTCGTACAGCAGGGTAGCGCCCGCGCGCACCGCCGCCACCCCGTCCCGGATGTGGGCGGTACGCAGGGTGAGGCCGGTGTTCATGGAGCCGTCGAAGTTGATCACCCCGACGGCCCCGCCGTACCAGCGGCGGGGGCTGGCCTCGTGCTGCTCGATGAAGCGCATCGCCCAGGTCTTGGGCGCACCCGTCACGGTGACCGCCCACATGTGGGTGAGGAAGGCGTCCATGGCGTCGAAGTCGCGGCGCAGCGTGCCCTCGATGTGGTCCACGGTGTGGATCAGCCGCGAGTACATCTCGATCTGCCTGCGGCCGATCACCTTGACGCTGCCCGGCTCGCACACGCGCGACTTGTCGTTGCGGTCCACGTCGGTGCACATGGTGAGTTCGGACTTCTCCTTCACCGAGGAGAGCAGTTCCTGGATGTTCTCGGCGTCGCCGAGCGCGTCCTCCCCGCGTCGGATGGTGCCGGAGATGGGGCAGGTCTCGACCCGCTGTCCGGTCCCGGGCTCACCGCTGACCCGCACGAACATCTCCGGGGAGGCGCCGACCAGGTATTCGCCCTCTCCCAGGTTGAAGAAGAACTCGTAGGGCGCGGGGTTGCGTTCGCGGAGCATCTCGTAGAAGCGGGCGGGCGAGGAGCAGCGCGCGTAGATGCGGTGGCCGGGGACGACCTCGAACAGGTCGCCGCGGCGGAACTTCTTCTTGGCCTCGGCGACCACCTCCGCGTAGGAACCGGGCACGGGGCCGGGCGGGACCTCGGTGGCGACCACCGGCGGGGTCGGTTCGGTCTCCCGGGGCAGGCCGTCGGTGCTGGCTTCCGGGCGGTCGCCGTCGGCGGGGACGGTGAACTCGTAGGTGTAGCGCACGCACGTCTCGCGCTTGCGGTCGCGGACGATAACGGCGTCGGGCAGATGCAGGACCAGGTCGCGATCGGTGGGGTCGCGGTCGATGTGCCGTTCGACGGGCTCGAACTGGAAGGCGAGGTCGTAGCCGAAGGCGCCGTAGAGGCCGAGATTGGAGTCCTCGGGGCTGCGCAGGGCGGCGACCACGGAGCGCACGGCGGTGAAGACGCTGGGGCGGCGGCTGCGCTCCTCTTCGGTGAAGAAGGCGTCCGGGTCGGGCTCGGGCACGGTGATCGCGACGTGGTCGGCGCCCTGGTCGCGGTCGGTGGCGCCGTCCACGGCGTCGAGGGCGTCTGCCAGGACCGGGAGTAGGACGCTGCCGCGGGCGTTGAGCGCGGTGGCGGTGACCCGGCGCCCGCGGGTGCTGACCTCGAGGCAGGGGTCGACGTAGCCCAGGTGCCAGCGGTCGTAGCGGCCCGGATACTCCATCCCTGAGGAGAGCACGCCGCCGCGCCGGAACTCGACCGAGTTGACGAGGTCGGTGAGGACCTCGGGGTCGCAGGGCGTGGCACTGCGGTGGACGGTCACACCGCTCGGCGTGCGGTACGTGGTGGTCTGTGCGTCGCTGGGGTTCACGGCCGGTCCTTTTGGCGCTGCGGTCGGGTTGGTCGTCACCGGCCGGGGCCGCCAAAAGCAGAAACGACCGCCGGTCCGGGGCGGTCGCTGAGGTGTTCGGGGATGCGAACTGTCGGTGCGCCGCCTAGAAGCGGCGCCACCACTGTCCCTGAAGGGTCGACGGGTTTCGCATGGGGCCGAGTGTAGCGGGTGCGGGGCACCGTGTGGGCCCGGACACGGAAAAACCCTCGCCCGAACCGGGAGAGGGAAAAGCAGCGGGAGGCGTGAGAGGGCATCCGGCCGCACGCACTGGCGGGAGGACCGCGGACTCTGCTAGTCTTCGGTACTCCATTCCAACAACGAGCTATCACAAGCCTTTCTCGTCGCAAGGATAGCAATTACATGAGTTCCTGTCAATCAGGCAGTTCCTCCCCCTCCGCCGAGGAGGCCGCTATCGCGGTCGAACAGGCACGGGTCAGCGCCATGTACGAGCGTCTGGACACCCTTCGGAACCACACCGACCACCAGCTCGCCTCCGCCCACCTGCAGGAGCGCGCGGGCTACGCCGCCCTAATGGAACGCGAGGCACGCTCCTACGAACAGGCCCGGCGCAAGGCCCAGCTGGGCTCCGTCGAGGAGGGCCTCTGTTTCGGCAGGATCGACATCAACCACGGCCCCGAGGACGCCGAGGCCCGCTATGTGGGCCGGATCGGGCTGCGTGACTCCGAGCACGAGACCATCCTCGTCGACTGGCGCGCCCCGGCCGCCCGCCCCTTCTACGCGGCCACGCCCAGCGACCCCGAAGGGATCACCCGCCGACGCCACCTGAGGGTGCGGCGGCGCAGGGTGGTGGGTCTGGACGACGAGGTGTTCGACGCCGACGGCCTCACCGACGGCGACCGCCGCCAGCTGGTCGGCGAGGCCGCCTTGCTGGCCTCCCTGCAGCGCGGCCGCACCGGCCGCATGCACGACATCGTCGCCACCATCCAGGCCGAACAGGACCGGGTCATCCGCGCCCGGCTCGCCGGGGTCCTGGTCGTCCAGGGCGGCCCGGGCACCGGGAAGACCGTCGCCGCCCTGCACCGCGCCGCCTTCCTGCTCTACACGCACCGCCGGGTCCTCGAGCGCCGGGGTGTCCTGGTGGTGGGGCCCAACCCGGCCTTCCTGCGCTACGTCGGCGACGTCCTCCCCTCGCTCGGCGAGACCGACGTGGTCATGCGCACGGTCGGCGAGCTCTTCCCCGCAGTGGCGGCGACAGCGCACGATACGCCTGGGACCGCGCTGATCAAGGGCGCACCCGAGATGGTCGAACTGGTCGCGGCCGCGCTCAGGGACCGGCAGCGCACGCCGCGGCGGGCCTTCGGCGAGGGCGACCTCCGCGTGGAGACCGACACGGGCCTCCTGGTCGTGCCCGAAGACGTGTGCGCACAGGTGTTGGAGACCACTCGGAAGCTGCGGCTGCCGCACAACGCCGCGCGCAAGTACCTGGTGAACACGCTTCTCACCGAACTCGCCCGTGCCGAGTCGCTGCTGCTCGGCCGCCCCGTCGTGGACGAGGACCTGCCGCACGTGGGCGCACGGCTGTGGCACGAAGATCCCGTCCGGGCTGCGATCGACGCCCTGTGGCCCCACCTCACCGCCCAGGACCTGCTAGGCGACCTGTACTCCGATCCGGAGGCCCTGGCCCGGGTGGGAGCCGAAGCGGGGGTGGCTCAGGCCCCTGCGCTGGCCCGTTCTTTGGACGCGCCGTGGACGGTGGAGGACGTCCCGCTGCTGGACGAGGCCGCCGAACTCCTCGGGGAGGACGACAGTGCCGAACGGGCGCGCCAGCGCCGGGAACAGGAAGAGCGCGAAGAGGAGGAGCGCTACGCCCAGGGCGTGCTGGAGTTCACCGGCCTGTCTGAGGACCCGGACCTGGGCCTGGACGCAGCGGCCCTCGCCGAGCGCCACCGCGACACCGGACCGGACCTGACCACCGCCGACCGTGCCGCGGCTGACCGCACGTGGGCCTACGGGCACGTGATCGTGGACGAAGCCCAGGAACTGTCTCCCATGGCATGGCGCACCGTCATGCGCCGCGTCCCCACGCGCTCGCTCACCGTCGTCGGAGACGTGGCCCAGACCGGCAACGCCGCAGGCACCGGCTCGTGGCTGGCGGCCCTGAGCCCGTACGCCCGCGACAAGGTGCACGTGGAGCACCTGCGGGTCAACTACCGGACCCCGGCCCCGATCATGGCCGTGGCCGCCGACGTCCTGCGCGAGGCCGCCCCGGACCAGGAAGTGCCCGAGTCGGTCCGCGAGGAGGGCGATCCGCCCCGGGCGGTGCGGCTTACCGGCCTGCGGGGTCTGCCCGACCTGGTGGCCGAGGAGAGGGAGGCCGTCGGGGAGGGCCGGATCGCGGTGATCACCTCCGACATCTCACTGTCCGAGGTGGCGGCCGCGCTTCCGGAGGCGGGACGCCCGGGAGCGGGTTCGGGAGGGGATCGGGAAGCGGGTTCGGGAGGGGAACCGGAAGCGGGTTCGAGAGGGGAACCGGAAGCGGGTTCAGACGGCCTGGGCGCGGCGGTGGTGGCGCTGACCGCCACCGGGTCAAAGGGCCTGGAGTTCGACTCGGTCGTGGTGGTCCGCCCGGAGGAACTGCTGGAGCAGCCCCGAGGCGCCAACGACCTGTACGTCGCGGTCACCCGCGCCACGAAGCGGCTGACCGTGGCCCACGAGGGCGACCTGCCGGAGGTGCTCAAGCAGCTCTCCGGGTGAAGCTCCCGCGGGTAGGTGCCGCGGACTTGCGGGTAGGTGCCCGCCTGGCTGATGGGTAGGTGCCCACCTGATTGGTGGGTAGGTGCCCGCCTGGTTGGTGGGTGACCTCCCGCGTCCGGCACCCTCCTATCTCCGTGGGTGCGGCCCGTGGGGGTGTTGGTCTTGTGCGGGTGGTTTCCCCTTTTCCTGCCGCTTGATGGTGGCCGTCTCCGCTGCGCGCGTCAAGGTCGTCGCCGTCGAAGCGCTGGCGCGCTATCGGAGGCGCTCCACCTTGACCCGCTTCGCTGCGACGGCGGGTTGGCGGCTGTCAGGAACGGGGGACGTGTGGTCGGGGAGGCGATGGGCCCCAAGGGGCCCGAAGGGCCCGAAGGGCCCCTACAGCACAAGCACGGCCTGGCGGCCGTCAACGGCCACTCCGCCGGAGCGTTGACGCCTGGCGGTGTCGCGGCCGGTCAATGTGTGCTGCGAACCGCAACGGGCGGCCTTTTTCCCCGATGATCTTGCCCCCAGCTCCACCCTCGACCGTCGAGAGTGGAGACAGGGGCAAGATCAACCCCTATGAGCGACCTGGAATTCCAGGTGGACATAAACACCACACCAGGCGGCCTGAATCAGGAGACCTGAAGAAAGTCAGGGGGCACCCCTGACGAAAGTCATGCATTCAGCACAAGCCAGCGATAAGACTTCCTTTGTTCGACCCTTTCGATTACAATAGAAGAATGACGATCTCTCCCGAAGCACCCACCCCCACCGGGCACACCCCGGTGGATACCACGGTGGTCGCTGCTCGGGAAGAGACCACCGCGTTCTTCGACCGCGACGTGCCCCTCGGGGCGGCGGGCGAGGTGCTGGACCAGGCCACCCGCGTGTGGGAACACCTCGACCAGATCAAAGTCTCCATGGCCGCCCGGCTGGCCCAACTCGAAGCCACCGGCCAGCTGTTGGAACAGGGCGGACAGAGGAACCTGGAGGCGTGGCTGCGCCACGCCTTCGGGATCGCGGCCGCCCAGGCCAACGACCTGGCCCTGATCGGGCGCGCCGAATTCCGTCAGGAAATGGTCCCCACTCTGGAGGCGTTGCACTCCGGGGTTCTGTCGGTGGGTGAGGCCGCTGCGGTGATCAAGGGCGCCGAGGCCGGGGTGGAGAAAAGGGAAAAGGGTGACCACCCCGACCCGGAGCTGTTCCGCGCGAAAATGGAATGCGGAATCCTGGACTTCAAGGAGTCGCGCCCGAACATGTCGGTGGGCCAGATCACCCACTTCGCCCACCAGCTGTGCATGCGACTCAACCCGAACAAGGTGGAAAAGGACCACGAGGCCGCCCACGCCGCCCGGGGCGCCCAGCTGGTCACCACCTTCGACCGCACGTTCCTGTTCCAGGTGTGGGGCTCACCCGCTGACGCCCTGCGGATCCAGGTCGCGTTGGACAACTACCAGGTGCCCTTCCACCCCGAGGACGGGCTGTCCAAGTACGAGCGCACCTACGACGCCCTCATGGCCGCCCTGGGCTTCGCCCAGTCACACCAGGGGTGCGACACCCCCACCACGGCCACGGCGTTGATCAACATCACCGTGCCCGCCACCTCCCTGGCCGGGGACGAGGAAGCCGAGGACGCTGGTCCGGCCACCACGGAGACCGGGCAGGTCGTGCCCATCTCCGTGGTGCGCGAACTCCTCGGCCAAAGCTGGATCCGCCGCCTGGTGGTGGAGCAGAAGAACGGCCAGGTCCTGGACGTGGGCCGCTCCTGCCGGCTGGCCCCGCCCAAGATCCGGGCGGCCGCCTTCCACGGCCACACCAGCTGCGCCTGGCAGTACGGGTGCGACGTACCGTTGCCCTGGACCCAGGCTGACCACATCGTGGAGTTCTGGCAGGGCGGCACCACCAGCGCCGCCAACATCCAGCCGCTGTGCGCGACCCACAACCAGATCAAGCACCGGTGGTCGGTACGCCAGGACCGCCGGATGTGGTCGGGGCGAAACCGAGGCCGCACCGGAAACCAGGGCTCGGACCCGGATGGGGACCCAGCCCCACACCCGCACCCGTAACCGGCCACCCCCAACAAGCCCCCACCCGCCTTCGCCGGGCCGCTACCCCCGCATGGCCAGACCCCACCCCGACCCCGACCCTCCCAGCCTTGAGCCCTCGCCACCCCGGGGGCCGGGGGGTGAGACCTGGTCCTAGAAGCACGCTCACCCCTGTTTTTGCCTCCAACAGGGGGGTTCACCCACACCCAGACACCAGCCGACCCCCAAACACCAGCCCCCACCCGCCAGCAGGGGTCCGCCGCACACCATGACCGGCCGCGACACCCGCAACCGTCAACGCTCCGGCGAAGTGGCCATCGACGGCCGCTAGGCCGTGCTTGTGCTGTTGGGGTCCGGCCGAAGGCCGGACCATTGCTACCCCGACCACACCTCCCCCGTTTCCTGACTGCCGCCGACCCGCCGTCGCAGCGAAGCGGGTCAAGGTGGAGCGCCTCCGATAGCGCGCCAGCGCTTCGACGGCGACGACCTTGACGCGCGCAGCGGAGACGGCCACCATCAAGCGGCAGGAAACGGGGAAACCACCTGCACAAGACCAACACCCCCACGGGCAAACCCCACCCAACAGCCCCTCACCCACTGAGCACCCACCACGCCTGACCCCACCCACCGGCGCCCACCCACCGAGCCCACACAGCCCACAGCTCAGAACCCCCGCGTGAACACCCGGACTTCCTCGCCCAACTTCGGTGTAGGAGCGGACGTGCCGGTCCCGGCCCGATGCCCTCCTCCGCTTATGCGCCACACGCATAAGACCAGTTCCGAGGGTGTGGTCCGTTAGTCCGGTGGTCCGGCCCCGCCGAAGGGAGGATCGGCGGGGCCGGAGGCCGGGCCCTGGTACAGGGGGCCGGGTCTGGACCTACGCGGCTACCGCGGTGCGAAGAAGGTGTCGGCGGCTGGCAGCAGCGTGTGGGAGTAGTCGAACAGGGCCTGGTTCTCCCAGGCGTTGCCGGAGTCGGGGTCGGTGGGATCCCAGCCGTTGCCCTCGACGGCGGTCCACGCGGGTTCCCAGTACACGACGCCCCGGCCGCGGCCGCCCGCGACGGCGGCCACGGTGTCGACGATGTCTGCCAGGATCGCGGACTGCCCCTCGGGGGTCGCGGGGTGGCCGGTCACCTCCGCGAGCTCCTCGTCGAAGATGTTCTCGTGCCCGTCGGCGTCCTCGAGGGTGAACCCGTAGGCGGTCTCCACGAGGACGGCGTCGCGATCGTACCGGGAGGTGATGTCGTCGAGGTTGGTGCGCAGGTCGTCGAGGGTTCCGTGCCAGTACGGGTAGTAGGACACCCCGATCACGTCGAAGTCGGCGCCGTGCTCGACGGCGGCGTCGAACCACCAGCGGAACATCTCGTTGTCGCCGCCCTCGGCCAGGTGCAGCATGACCTCCGCCGACGGCGCGGCGTCGCGGACTGCCCGGGTCCCGGCGTCCACGAGTTCGAACAGCCCCGACCAGTCGTCGGTGTGCCCGTCCGGCCACAGCATGCCGTTGTTGATCTCGTTGCCCACCTGCACCATGTCGGCCGGGGTGTCCTGGTCGGCCAGGGCGGCCAGGAGCCCGTGCGTGTGGTCGTACACGGCGTCGACCAGGTCGGGGAAGGCCAGGGACTCCCAGGCGGCGGGCTTGTCCTGTTGTCCGGGGTCGGCCCAGAAGTCGGAGTAGTGGAAGTCCACGAGCAGCCCCATGCCGAGGTCCTTGATCCTCGGGGCGAGCGCGAGGACGGTCTCGGCGGTGTTGTAGCCGTCGGCGGGGTCCACCCAGACCTTGAGGCGGGCGTAGTTCATCCCGGACTCGGACAGGATGGTCAGCGCGTCGTCCTCGTTGCCGTCGGCGTCCCGGAAGACGGCGCCGAAGTCCTCGCCCTTGACCAGGGTGGACATGTCGCCGCCGGAGATCCAGTCGCCCTGGCGCGGGCGGGGCCGCGGGGTGGCCGGTGCCGCGTACGCGGCCGACGCGGGAAGGGGCGCGACGGCTGGCACGGCGAGGAGGGCGCTGAGCTGGGCGAAGGTTCGTCTTTTCATGGTTACCTCTCGGTCGGTGGCGTGTTCTCCTTCAGGACTCGCACTCCCCCGGCGGGGACCCGCAGGGTCGCGTCGACCCGCTCCCCGCTCACGCAGTCCACGCCCGAGGCGCGTACCTCGGCGTCCTGCGCCCCGTGGTTGAGGACGGTCAGATAGCTCTCCCCCAGGCCCACTCTGCGGACGGCCTCCACGTCCTCCCGCAGGTCCTCCACGACGGGCGGGGGCGCGATCTTGTCCAGCACCGCACCCAGCCCTTCGGGGGCCAGCGCGGTGGAGACGTACCAGGCCTCGCCGGAGCCGATGGCGTTGCGGGTCACCGCCGGCTCCCCCGCCGCCGGTCCGTCCGTGTAGGAGAGCACGCACTCCGCGCCGTCGGGGACGACCCGTTCGGCCCACACGCGCCCCGCGACGCCGTTCTCCAGGTGCACGCCCTCGTCGGCGCGCAACGGCAGGAACTCGTCGATCTCCAGCCCCAGCAGGTCCCGCAGGGGGCCGGGGTACCCGCCGGGGTGGATCTCGTCGTTGGTGCCGACGATGCCGGAGAAGTAGGAGACCACGACCGTTCCGCCCGCTTCGGCGTAGCGGGTGAGGTTCGCGGCCGCGGCGTCGGTGGTGAGGTACAGGCTGGGTACGACGACCATCGCGTAGCCGCTCAGGTCCGCGTCGGGCGGGACCACGTCGACGGTGCGGTGCGTGCGCCACAGCCAGGTGTAGTAGGCGCGGAAGCGTTCGAGGTAGGAGTGGTCGGCGCTGGGCCGGAACTCCAGCTCCATCGCCCACCACGACTGCCAGTCCCACACCAGGGCGGTGTCGGCCCGGACCGTGCTGCCCCGCAGGCTCTCCAGGTCGGCGAGCTCGCGGCCCAGGTCGACCACCTCGCCCCAGATCCGGCTCCGGCGCCCGTTGTGCGGCACCATCGCCGAGTGGAACTTCTCGGCGCCGAACCGGGAGGCGCGCCACTGGAAGAACATGATGCCGTCGGCCCCGCGCGCCAGGTGGGTCAGGCTGTTGCGGCGCATCTGACCGGCCTGTTTGGCGATGTTGCGGGGCTGCCAGTTGACGGCGCTCGTGGAGTGCTCCATGAGCACCCAGGGCCGACCGCCCGCCACCCCGCGGGTGATGTCGGCGGCCATGGCCAGCTCGACGTGGTTGTCGCCCTCCTCTGCCTGGAGGTAGTGGTCGTTGGCCACGAAGTCGACCTCGCGCGCCCAGGACCAGTAGTCGATCCACTTGCAGTTGACGATCATGAAGTTGGTGGTGACCGGGGTGTCGGGGGTGTGGCGCCGCACGATGTCGCGCTCGCGCCGGTAGCACTCCAGGTGCGCGTCGTTGCAGAAGCGCAGGAAGTCCAGCTGCAGGGCGGGGTTGATGGCGGTGGGCGCCACGCGCGGAGGTTCGACCTGTTCCCAGGCCCCGTAGGTCTGGCCCCAGAAGCTGGTGCCCCACGCGGTGTTGAGGCTGTCGACGTCCCCGTACCGCTCGCGCAGCCAGGCACGGAAGGCCTCGGCCGAGACCGCGCAGTAGCAGGCGGGCATCGCCCCGCCGTACTCGTTGTGCACGTGCCAGAACACCACGGCCGGGTGGTCGGCGTAGCGGCGGGCGAGCTCCTCGGTGATGCGCGCCGCGGCGCGGGCGTACTCCGGGGAGCTGGGGCACAGGGTCTGCCGGGAGGCTCCGGACAGGATGTGGCCCTCTTCGGTGACCGGGCGGACGGCCGGGTACTGGTGGAGCAGCCACGCGGGCGGGGCGGCGGTCGGGGTGGCGAGGCCGACGCGGATACCCGCGCCGTGCAGCAGGTCGAGTACGCGGTCGAGCCACTCGAAGGTGTACACGCCCTCCTCGGGTTCGAGGTGCGCCCAGGAGAAGATGCCCAAGCTGACCAGGTTGACCCCGGCCTCACGCATCATCCGGACGTCCTCGTGCCAGACCTCCTCGGGCCACTGGTCCGGGTTGTAGTCGCCTCCGTAGACGATCGCGTCGACACCGGGGATGAGTGGGGCAGTGGTCACTGGCGATCAGGCTCCGCTCGTACATGGGAACGTTCACAGTTTTCGTCCCACATGATGCCCATAACCGATTCGAAAAACCACCCCTTGACACGATCATCTCTTCTCGACAAGAGTGTGACCGCTCCCACAGACAACCAGGAATTCATCCGGAGGAGACATGCGATGGCCATAGGACGCAGCTCCCGGATTGCCGCCGGTGTCGGCGCGATGGTCCTGCTGAGCTCGTGCTCGCTCTTCCCCGGCACGGACGACGGCGCGGTGGAGCTGACCTTCTGGACCTGGGCCCCCGGCATCGAGGAGGTCGTGGAGATCTGGAACGGGGACAACCCCGACGTCCAGGTGACCGTCAGCGACCAGGGCGCAGGCGAGGAAGTGGTCACCAAGATGCTGACCGCGTCCCAAGCCGGGCACCCGCCCGACCTGGTCCAGGCCGAGTACCAGGCGCTGACCACGCTCGCCGCGCGCGACGCCGTCGCCGACCTGAGCGCCCATACCGCGGAAGCGGAGGACGCCTTCCACGAGAACATGTGGGAACAGGTGACCATGGGCACCGACCAGGTCTACGCCATCCCCCAGGACTCCGGGCCGATGATGCTCTACTACCGGTCCGACCTGTTCGACGAGTTCGGCCTGGAGGTCCCCGCAACCTGGGACGAGTTCGCCGACCTGGCCCGCGAGGTCCGCGACGAGCACCCCGACCACCGCATCACCAGCTTCTCCCCCACCGACCCCGGCTGGTTCGCCGGGCTCGCGCAGCAGGCCGGTGCCGCTTGGTGGACCACCGAGGGGGACGCGTGGTCCGTCTCAGTCGACGACGAGCCCACGCTGCGTGTCGCCGACTACTGGGGCGGACTGGTCGCCGAGGACGCGGTGAGCGGTCGGCCGATGTACACGCCCGAGTGGAACGCCGCCCTGAACGACGGTTCGCTCCTGGCCTGGCCGAGCGCGGTCTGGGCCCCAGGGGTCCTGTCCGGCGCGGCCGAGGACACCGCGGGCGACTGGTCCATGGCACCGCTCCCCCAGTGGGAGGAGGGCGCGAACGTGACCGGCAGCTGGGGCGGTTCCGCCACGGGTGTCGCCACCGGAACGCCGCACGAGGACGCGGCGGCGGAGTTCGCGGTCTGGCTGAACACCTCCCCCGAGGCCACCGAGGCGCTCGTCCTGGAGAGCGGCATCTACCCGGCGGCGACGGACACCCAGGACAGCCCGGTCCTGGACGAGCCCCCGGAGTTCCTCGCGCACCAGGAGGACTTCTACGAGGAGGCCGCCCGGATCGCTGAGGGCGCCGCGCCGGTCACCTGGGGCCCGAACGTCAACATCACCTACAGCTCCTACCAGGACTCCTTCGCGGACGCGATCGCGGGCGGGGCCCCGTTCTCCGAGGCCGTCGCCGCGATGCAGGAGGACACCCTGTCCGACATGGAGAGCAAGGGTTTCGCCATCTCCGGGTGACCACCCGGCCCATCCCCCCAAGGAGTGTCCACCATGTGCCCGGCCAGAGCACCCTCGCGCAGCCACAGGGCCGCGCGTCTGGTTCCCTACGCCTTCCTGGCCCCCGCCGTCATCCTGAGCTCCCTGCTCATCCTGCTACCGATCGCGTACACGATCTACCTGAGCGTGCGCCGCGTCGAGGTCTCCGGCCTGGGTCTGGGCGCGGAGGGGCGCAGCGAGTTCTTCGCGGGCCTGACCAACTACCAGTCCGCCGCGACCGACCCCGAACTGTGGGCCGGGACGCTGCGCATCGGGATCTACGGCCTGATGGTCGTTCCCCTCATGCTCGGCCTCGCCCTGGTGTTCGCCCTGGTCCTGGACCACCAGCGGGTGCGCTTCCGGAGCGTGTCCCGGATGGTGATCTTCCTTCCGTACGCGGTGCCCGCCGTGATCGCCACCCTGCTGTGGGGCTTCCTGTACCTTCCCGAGGTCAGCCCGTTCCACCAGACCCTGGAGGCGCTGGGGTTGCCGAGCGTGGACCTCATGGGCCAGCAGACGGTCTTCGTCGCGCTGACCAACATCGCGGTGTGGGGCGGTACCGGCTTCAACATGCTGATCCTGTACACGAACCTGCGCGCGGTCCCACCCGACCTGTACGAGGCGGCCCGGATCGACGGCGCGAGCGAGCTGCAGATGGCGCTGCGCATCAAGATCCCGATGCTCACGCCCGCGCTCATCATGACCTCGCTGTTCTCGATGATCGCCACATTGCAGGTGTTCTCCGAACCCGTGACGCTCTCACCCCTGTCCAACGCCATCTCCACGACCTGGAGCCCCCTGATGAAGGTCTACCGGGACGCGTTCGTGCGCGACGACATCCATCTGGCCGCGGCCACCTCCATCATCATCGCCGCGGTGACCCTCGCCCTGTCCTACGCGTTCCTGCGCCTGGTGCAGTCGCGCGCTTTCAGCCAGGAGGAGCGATGAGTCCCGCGAAGGAGACGCGCCCGGCGGACCCCGCGCGCGGAGCTGCCCGCGCCAAGGAGAGCGGTGCGAGCGGCGCTGCCCGCGGTGACGGCGCGGCCCGCGGCCGCAGCGGCGGTGCGCGCACGCCCGTCATCCCCACCGCGATCCTGCTCCTGGGCACGCTGTACTGCCTCATCCCGCTGGCGTGGGTGGCGGTGGCCTCCACCAAGGGCGGGTCGGACCTGTTCACCACGTTCACCTTCTGGCCGGGCGACGGCCTGTTCGAGAACGTCGGCGAGCTGACCGCCTACCGGGACGGCCTGTACTGGCAGTGGATGGCCAACAGCGCCCTCTACGCCGGGGTCGGCGGCCTCCTGTCCGCCCTGCTGTCGTGCCTGACCGGGTTCGCCCTGGCGAAGTACCGGTTCCGCGGGCGTACCGCACTGTTCAACATCCTGCTCGCCGGGGTCCTGGTGCCCCCGGTGATGCTCGCGGTCCCCCAGTTCCTGCTGTTCGCCGAGGTCGGCCTGACCAACACCTACCTGTCGGTCCTGCTGCCCAGCATCGTGAGCCCCTTCGGCATCTACCTGGCGCGCGTGTACGCGGCGGCCGCGGTCCCCGACTCCCTGCTGGAGTCGGCGCGTACCGAGGGCGCCGGTGAGCTGCGCGTCTTCTGGAAGGTGGCGCTGCCCATCATGCTGCCGGGCCTGGTGACGGTCTTCCTGTTCCAGTTCGTGGCGATCTGGAACAACTTCCTGCTGCCGTTCATCCTCCTGAGCGACGACGGCATGTTCCCCGTCACGGTGGGCCTCTACACGCTCCTGAACCAAGGCGCTTCGCAACCGGTGCTCTATACCCTGGTGATCACCGGATCGCTGCTCTCGGTCATCCCCCTGATCGCGCTCTTCGTGGCCCTGCAGCGGTTCTGGCGCATCGACCTGCTCTCCGGCGCGGTCAAGGCCTGACCGGCCCGGGGCGGGGCACCCGCGCGGAGCATGCTCCGCCCCGGACGAGAGGGAAACGACGAAGCCGTGACCGAAGACGACCGACCGACCGACCGCCAGGCGCACCGCCGCCCCACGATCAACGACGTGGCCACGGCCGCCGGGGTCTCCCGGGGGACCGTCTCCCGGGTCCTGACCGGCGAGGGCTACGTGAGCAAGGACTCCAGGGCGGCGGTGCTCAAGGCGGTGAGCACGATCGGCTACGTCGCCAACCGGCACGCACGGGGGCTGGCAACCCAGCGCTCCCAGACGGTCGCCTTCGTGCTCTCCGAGCCCCAGCACCGCCTGTTCGAAGACCCCAACTTCAGCATTCTGCTGCGCGAGTGCACCCAGGCGTTGGCCGCCCACGACATCATGCTGGTGCTGACCATCGCCGGGAACGAGGCCGACCGCAAGCGCGTGAGCCGGTTCGTCTCCGAGGGCGGGGTGGACGGGGCCCTGCTGGTCTCCGACCATGCGGGCACGTCCCTGGTGGACGAGCTGCTCGCCACCGGAACACCCCTGGTGGTGTGCGGTAGGCCCTCGGGTCACGGCATCGCCCACGTGGCGGCCGACGACCGCGACGGCGCCCGCCTGATGGCCCAGCACCTGCGCGGCTCCGGGCGCGAGCGCATCGCCACCATCGCCGGGCCGCAGGACACCTCCGGGGGTGTGGAGCGCTTGGCGGGTTTCCACGATGTGCTGGGCGAGGTCGACCAGCGCCTGATCGCCGTCGGCGACTACTCCCGCAGGAGCGGCGAGGAACAGATGCGCGCCCTGCTGGAGCAGGCCCCGGACCTGGACGCGGTCTTCGTCGCCTCCGACCTCATGGCCGCCGGGGCCCTGGACGCCCTGCGCCGCGCGGGCAGGCGGGTCCCCGAAGACGTGGCCGTCGGCGGGTTCGACGACTCCACCGCCGCCGAGAACTGCGACCCGCCGCTGACCACCGTCCGCCAGCCGCTGTCCCGGATCAGCAGGGAGATGGTGCGGCTGCTGCTCGACATGATCAACGGGGACACCCCCGCGGGGATGCTCCTGCCCACCACACTGGTGGAACGCGACTCGGTCTGAGGGGCCGGTGGAGTCCGGGCGGCGGGTTCGGGTCAGCGCTCCCGGGCGGCGCCGGTCGGCCCGCCCCTTCCTGACCGGCGAGGACCGTCAAGGAAGCACCAATGCCGCCTCAAATCCGTTTTCCCCTCCTTCCCCTCGCTGCGACCGCCTCGCCTCGCCCCCTCGCCGACGGGCCTCGGCCACCCCACCCCCGGAGGCGGCCTCCGGCCACCCGTGACCAGGCAAATTCTTCGCCAGGAAAGGGTTACGCCGGACCACCGGGCCTCTATTGGGGCCCATCCTGGAGAGCGGGCCCACGATCCCCTGGCCGTCAATGGCGATGGCTCCCGCGCTCCCCTGCCCGGTTGGGATCCGGCAGCACCTCCGCAGTGGACCCACACCTCATCTCCCTGTGAACTTCTGTGCTCGAGCACTGGACGCCCACAGAGTTGTACGTACAATCCGTACGGACAATCCGCGTACCAGCCGCTGGCCCCGTGCCATTCCGCCGGGCTTCTGCGAACGGATACTCATGCGCGAACCACGGGTCACCGATACCCCTCTTCCCCTGGATGAACAAGATCCCCAGCGGGGTCGTCCTCATCCCCCTGGCACCGGGTTCGGCCATCCGGAACCCTCACCCCCGTGGTGACCACCTGGGCCCCGCGCCGGGCCGGATCCCGGCCGGCGTAGGCCGAGAAAGCCGAAGAACAACAGGCAGGGCAAGAGAAGCCAGCGGAGGAAGCACGCACCGCGGCCGCCGCGGACGACGCGGCCGCGAACGACCAACAGAGAGGTTCCGACCCGTGAACACGTATTCCCCGCCGCGCGCCGCCGTGCTCGCGGACGACCTGACCGGCGCCGGCGAAACCGCCGTCCAGTTCCTGCGCGCCGGTTGGCGGACCGAGCTCCAACTCGGCCCGGCCGCGTCGAACACCGACGTCATCGCGCTCAGCACCGACTCGCGGGCGCTTCCCGCGGAGCAGGCGGCCGAAGCGGCCGCGCACTCCACCCGGCGACTACGCGAGGCCGGGGTCGGCCTGCTGTACAAGAAGATCGACTCCACCCTGCGGGGGCCGGTCCGCGCCGAGATCGACGCGGTCCTGGCCGCCTGGTCCCCCAACGCCGTGGCCGTGGTCTGTCCGGCCTTCCCCGCCAACGGCCGCACCGTCCGTGACGGCGTCCTGCTCGTCGACGGGACCGAAGTGCACCGCACCGCCGTCGGGAACGACCCGGTCACCCCGGTGGCGGAGAGCCGGGTCGCCCCGCTGATCGGCGCCGAACACGTCCAGCTCACCGGGCAGGACCCCGAGGAGGACGCGGCCCTGCTCCGCGCCGCCGCACCCGTCGCCGTCGTCGACGCCAAGAACGACACGGACCTGGCCCGGGTGGCGGCCGCCGTCACCGCGCTCGGGCCCGACGCCGTACCGGTCGGCTCCGCGGGGCTGGCCACCCGGTTGGCGGAGACCTGGCGCCCGGTGGAGGAACCCCCGCCCTCCCTGGTCGTGGTGACCTCGCACCACCAGACCGCCCGCGCCCAAGTGGCCGAGCTCGAGATCGACGAGTGGACCGTCGTGGAGCAGCCCGACCAGGTGGACCTCGCCGACGACGAGGCCTGGCACATCTGGAGCGAGAAGGTCATGGACCGGTTCGACCCCGACACGCCCCACACCGCGCTCGTCGCCCCCGAGGACCGCGACGGCGGCCTCGCCCCGGCGACCGTGGCCCGCAGGTTCGGGGAACTGTCCGCCCGCCTGGCCGACCGGCACGCCCTGTCCGGGTTCGTCGTCGCCGGCGGCGACGGCGCCCGCGCCCTCACGGCAGCCCTGGAGGCCCGGGCCATCACCCTGACCGGCGAGGTCGCATCCGGCATCCCCCTCGGCACACTCTCCGGTGGGCCCCGCCACGGTCAGGCCATCGTCACCAAGGCCGGGGGGTTCGGCAGCCCGACCGTTCTCCTGGAGGCCGCCGACGCGGTCCGCCACGTGAAAGGCAGAAACAGTTGAGCCGCCCCACCCTCGCGGTCACCCTCGGAGACGTCGCCGGCATCGGTCCGGAGATCACCGCCAAGGCGCTGCTCCTCCACCCTGAGGCCCGTGAGTACGCCAGGCCAGTCGTCATCGGCGACGTGGACGCGCTCCGCAACGCTGTCGCCACCGTGGGCGGCGACCCGTGGGCGGTCAACCCCGTGGCCTCACCCGCCGACGCGGCCGACGCACCCGAAATGATCGACATCGTGCAGACCGGCCCCTCGCTCGGCCATGTCGCTCCCGGGGCGCTGAGCGCCGCCGCGGGCGACGGCGCGGCCCGGTTCGTCATCGAGGCGGCCGACCTGGCCAAGCGGGGGATCGTCGACGGGATCGTGACACCGCCCCTGAACAAGGCCGCCATGCACCTGGGCGGGCACGCCTGGCCCGGGCACACCGAGCTGCTGGCACACGAGTTCGGGGTCAGCGAATACAGCCTCGTGCTGTCCGCGGGCGACCTGTCCTTCTTCCACCTCACGACGCACGTCTCCCTGCGCCAGGCCATCGGGGACATCACCCAGGAGCGGACCCTGGAGGTCCTGCGTCTGATGGGCGCGTTCGCGCGCGCCCAAGGTGACGCGGACGAACCCATCGGGGTGGCCGGGCTCAACCCGCATGCCGGGGAGAACCGCCTGTTCGGTGACGAGGACGCCGACATCCTCGCGCCCGCCATCGAGCGCGCCCGCACCGAGGGCATCAACGCCCACGGCCCGCTGCCCGCCGACACGCTCATCCCCGCGGCGGTCAAGGGCAAGTGGAAGCTCGTGGCGGTCTGCTACCACGACCAGGGCCACGCGCCCTTCAAGGCGGTGTACGGCGGCGACGGTGTCAACATCACCGCCGGTCTGCCCGTGGTGCGGGTCTCGGTCGACCACGGCACCGCCTTCGACATCGCGGGCAAGGGCACCGCCCGGGAGGCCGGCCTGGTCCTGGCGATGCGCCGGGCCGCCGAACTCGCCCCCGGGTGGGGGCACGTCTGGCAGGCCACCGGCATCTGACCTCGGTCGTGTCCCATGGGGCGTTTCGCCCCGCTCCACGGGGGGCGGGCCCGCCGCGACGGTGTCGGCGGGCCCGCCCCCACGATCCTGACCCAGTGCCGCGGCGGGCTTCCAACCCCACCATGCCACGTGTTTCCATAGCCGACCACCACAGGCGCGATGGTTGGAGCCCTCCATGACCGACACCAGCACCGGATTCGTCAAGGTCCTCGGCAGGGGGGACGTCCTCGCCCTGGCCTTCGGCGCGATGATCGGCTTCGGCTGGATCCTCCTGACCGGCGACTTCATCAATGCGGCGGGCAGCGTCGGCGCGGCCTTGGCGTTCGTCATCGGCGGCATCATCATCGCTTTCGTCGGCCTCACCTACGCCGAACTGGTCTCAGCCATGCCCCGTGCGGGCGGCGAACACCACTACGCCATGCGTGCGATCGGCCCCAAGGGCGCGGTCGTCGCTTCGTGGTCCATGGTGCTGGGCTACGTCTCCGTCGTCGCTTTCGAGGCAGTGGCGATCCCCGAGACGCTCGTCTACCTGTTCCCGGACATGGAGGCCGGGTACCTGTGGACGATCGCCGAGTACGACGTGCACGCCAGCCTCGTCGCGGTCGGCGTGATCAGCGCGATCCTGATGACGTTCATCAACTACATCGGCATTCGCCCCTCAAGCGTCTTCCAAGTGATCGCCGTGCTGTTCCTCCTGGCCGTGGGAGCCGCGATGCTCACCGGCTCGTTCGTCGGCGGCTCCACGGAGAACATGCAGCCCCTGTTCACCGGCGGCGTTCCCGGGATCTTCGTGGTTCTGGTGGCGGTGCCGTTCCTGTTCGTCGGCTTCGACGTCATTCCCCAGTCGGCTTCCGAGATCAACCTGCCCTACCGCCTGGTCGGTGCGCTCCTGGTGATCTCCGTGTTCTGCGCCACCGCCTGGTATGTGATGATCATGCTGACCGCCGGTTCGGGCCTGTCCCCCGCCGGCCTGGCCGACGCCGAACTCGCCTCCGCCGACGCTATGGCCGCCCTGTGGAACAGCCCCGCCATGGGCAACGTCCTGGTCCTCGGCGGCATCGCGGGCCTGCTCACCAGCTGGAACGCCTTCCTGATCGGAGGCAGCCGCCTCGTGTTCGCCATGGCCCAGTCCCGAATGCTCCCCATATGGTTCGGCCGCGTCCATCCCCGTTTCCGCACGCCTGCCAACGCCATTCTGTTCATCGGGGCGCTGTCGTTGATCGCCCCGTTCTTCGGCGATCCGATGCTGAACTGGCTGGTGAACGCGGGCGGGTTCACCATCGTCATCGCCTACCTGACGGTGGTCGTCAGCTTCCTGGTGCTGCGCCGCCGCGAACCCCGCATGGAGCGACCTTTCACGGTGCGGGCAGGTGTGCCTGTGGGAGTCATCGCGCTGGTGCTGTCCGTCGGCCTCTTCAGCCTGTACCTGCCGGGTATGCCTGCCGCACTGCTGTGGCCCAACGAGTGGGTCATGGTGCTGGTGTGGTGGATCGCCGGAGCAGCGCTCATGTGGCGCCTGCCCAGGGTCAGGGCCGGGTCGGACACGGAACAGCGCCTGATCGAGGCCATGGACGCCCGGTCCAAGGGCACCCGCTAGCCCCCGGTCGGACCCGGAGTTCTGCCGGACGGGAGACCGGCCAGCGGTGTGCGGGCCCGGGCCCCAGTGCCTCGAGCGGGCCCGGAAGGCCTCGGCGTAGACGGTGTTCGCGTGTCCCACCCGTTCTAGAATGGCCGCCATGCCAGTCGACCGCTCCGGCCACCGGCCTCTGCACGCCCAGGTAGCAGACGTTCTGCGGGCGGAGATCCGAGACCGTTCGATCCCGCCCGGTGACGCGCTCCCCAGCGAGGCGTCCCTGCGCGAGCGTTTCGGGGTCTCCCGCAGCGTCGTCCGCCAAGCCCTCGCCACCTTGGAGGACGAGGGGGCCGTCCGCAGGACCCGGGGCCGGGCCCCGGTCGCCGCGGTGCCCACCGAGCACCACCGGCTCGTGCAGCGGGTCACCGGCCTGTTCGACCAGTTCACGGCCGAGGGCCTGAACCTGGCCACCGCGGTGCTCTCCCTCGATCCCGCCCGCGCCGGAACCCCTTCGGCCGTGCGCCACCTGGGCACGCGTGAGCTGCTGCGCCTGGAGCGCGTCCGCTACGTGGACGGCGAGACCCTGTCCTACGTGCGCACCTGGCTGCCGGCCGCGCGCTTCGCAGGCCTCGACGCCTCGCTACTGCGCGACTCCTCTTTGCACCGGCTGTTGGAGACCCGCTTCGGGGCGGTGCCCAGCAGCGGCCGCAGACAGATCCGCGCCGTCCCGGCGGACCCGCGCATCGCCGCGGAGCTCGGGGTCGACGACCGCGACCCGCTGCTCCTGTTGGAGGGCGGCACGTTCGACCAGCACGGCACCCCGCTGGAGTGGTTCGAGAGCTGGCACCGCTCGGACCGGGTGGTCTTCGACATCGAGGCAGCGGGCGCCGCCGACCAGGTCCGGATCGCGCCGGGTCCACCCCTCGTCAGCCCTCCGGTCACCGGAAACCGCGCGGGGGCGGAGACCGGGCGGGGCCTGGACCGGGCCGTGGAACTCGCCGCGGAGCTGCGCGCCGAACTCGACCGGCTCCGGGACGGCTGACGGCCCCGCCCCCGGGAGGGGCGGGGCCTGGAGATGTCAGCGGGGAACGGAGTCCTCGGACCGGGCGGTCAGGTGTCCCGGATGGCGCTGCACTCCTCCTCGTCGCGCGCGCTCTCCAGGTCGTAGGCGTCGTCGGGGGCCCCTCCGACGTCCTCACCTTGCTGTTCCTCGTCGGCGTAGGCGGGGGCGAAGGTGTGCTCGTCCAGCAGGCAGTGCGTCGGCCCCACGGCGCGCCACCAGTTCGGGAAGGCCTCCCAGGTGCCGTCACCGGGGTCGTAGAAGGAGACCTCCCCGTAGTGCGAGGTGACCAGGCGCACCGACGCCGACGCACCGGGCCGGGCGACGGGGTGGACGATGGTGTACTCGGTGTGCACCGCCAGGTAGTCCTGCCCCAGCTCGTCCCGGGCCGTCTCGGCCCACATGCTGCCGTCCACCTTCACCACGTCGCCGATGGGCTCGGCGGTATTGGGTGCGAGGTTGAACGGGACGTGCCGGCTGTCGAGGTCGGGGTCCTCGTGCCCGTGGTGTTCCAGGTACCAGTCCAGCGCCTGTTCGGTGAGCAGTGCGGTGAACACGCTGTTGTCCTCGTCGAAGACCGCGTCACGCTCCAGGTAGACCGCTTCCAGGTACTCCGCGGTCATGTCGTAGGCCTCTTGGACCCGGTCGCCCGGGTACTCCCCGACCTCCCCGACGGACGCCGCCTCAGGGGTTTCGAAGCCCTCCGCGTAGTCGTCGGCCTCGGTCCCGGAGAACGGGTCGTCCCGGTCGACCTGGTCGACTTCGGGTTCGGAGAGCCGGTTGGCCGTACTCGAGGCGGCCTCGCCCAGCAGGTCTTCGACAGGGGCGCAGGCGGTCAGGGCCAGGGTGGTGGTAAGTGCCGCACACAGGGTCAGCCGTGCGGTGGATGACATGGGGGATGCTTTCTTGTCTGTGGGGGATTGGAGCTCGGACCAGGGTATACAGGGATCTCCGGCCTTGAAGAACCGGGTTTCCCTGCCCGGCAGACCGGTGGCCCGAACGCGAGAGGCGGAGGCGCGCCCGGCTGTGTCCGTTCCCCACGCCGGTGCCGCGCCGCGGCCGACGGCACCCCCACGGCACCCCGCGTACAGCCACTTTCCCCTTCCCCACCCCCAGGAGCCCGATGCGATTCACCATGGACGGCCAGGAGTTCCAGCTCGACCGCACGCTGGTGGAGGCGCGGCTGGCGGGGCGCACGCCCGAGCGGCTCACCACCCACTGGGTCGAGATCGGTGGCCGGCGCTGGCCGCCCAAACAAGCCCTCGAGGTGGCGCTGGGTGTCTCGCGCACCCGCTTCACTTCGAAGACCGCGCTGCGTCACCTGCGCCGGCTGGACTTTCCCGCCAGCGAGCATTCCACGCCCGCTGCGGGCGCCCCGGGCCCCGCAGAGGCGGCCCGGAGCACCCCGGTGGTGGCCGAGGACACCCCGGACCCCGCCGAGGCCTTCCGGCTGCTGGCGGCCGTCAGCGGCGCCGAGGGCCTGACCTCCACCATCGGCTGGTTGGAGTCGCGGCTGCACGGAGCGGAATCCGGCGCCGTCGGTGAGCTGGCCGACCGGTCCGGCCTCCACTCTGACGTGCTGGCCGCCGCCTTGGTCGTACGTCGGCACATGGGGCGGCTGAACGACGTCATCCACGCGGCGACCATCCTCCAGGCGCTCCCCCTGGTCCTCGAGGAGGGGGAACGCATCAGTGTCCGGCCCTCTCTCGCTGCGGGCAACGACCCCAGCCGCCCCTTCGATGTGGAGACCGACCGCCGGGTGGCGGAGTTCAAGGTCGCACAGTGGAAGGGCTCCGATGCGATGCGTCAGCGCACGGTGTTCCAGGACCTGGTCCACCTGGCCTTGGACCGGTCCGGGCGCCGGGCGCAGCTGTACGTGGTCGGGGAACGGCCCATCAAGTTCCTGCGGACGAGCACCGCCAGCACGGAGTGGGCGCTGGGCCGGTCGGCGCCGGCTCTTCGGAAACGCTTCGAGGAGGAGTACGGCACCGCCCGGATCGAAGTGGGGGACTTCACCCGTGGGCACGCCGGGCACGTGGAGCTGGTGGACCTGTCGACGATGATCGCCCCCCTGGTCTGAGCCCAGGCCGACGGACCCCCGGGACCTGGGGTGCACCGGCTGGTCGCGTGGCCGCAGGGGGAAGCGCCGGGAGCCAAGGTGTCGCCGGGGCGCGGAAGCGCAGTCCGCGATGGATACCGCCTGGGCGGTTTGTGATACTGGTGTGGCCCCACAGCGGGTTCCCGGCGACCCCGCACGTCGGAAGCGGCCGCACGGTCGAAAGCAGCCGTGCAGGCCTGCGCGCCCCACCCCCTACCCCAAGGAGATCCCCGCCCGGACAGCCGTGCCGGTCAGTGCTGGCCGGTGTCCAGCAGCCGTTCGAAAGTACCCACCGGGTTCTCGCGCGTCGGTAGGGCCTCCACGAACGGCAGCAGCTCCCGCTCGGCGACCCCGTGGACCCTGCGCAGTTCGGCCACCGGGTCGTGGTGCTCGTCCACGCGCAGGTCCAGGTACGGGTACGGGTTCCCGGTGTGCACGTACAGCGCCGCGCTCTGCTTGCCGCGCCGGTCTCCCCCTGCGGCCTGCCCCGCCTCCAGGGCGCTCAGCAGCCGCTCACCCAGCGTGCCCTCCGCACGGGACTCCCCGGCCGATTCCCACCGCTCAGCCATCGCGTCGAGCGTGGCGGCGCCGGTCAGGATGTTCCCGGCCACCGCATAACCGTTCCCGGTCCGGTGACCGCTCCACGGGTGCGTCTGCGCCCCGGTGTGCGCGGCGGCGCGGCCGTTGCCGTCGACCACCGCCACCTGCCGCGAGTCCGCGTCCGGGTCGGCCCCGAGGACACGGCCGAGCGCGTCCTCGGCGGGCTGGGACCGCAGCAGCTCCAAGGCGTCCACGCCCAACAGGGGATTGATCAGCGCCTGCGTCGCCACCGCTCCCGCCTCAGCGTGCGCGAAGACGGACAGCGCACCGATCGCCGGCATCCGGCTGCTGACCGCGACTCCGCACGTCCCGGTGGCGGTGTCGTACGCGACGATCGAGAAGGTCCCTGCATACAACCGGCATCACTCTTGCTGTCGGTGCGCCCGGCCGCGTGCTTCCGGTGCGCTCGGTTCGGTGGAAGAACTCCCGCGACCGCGCACAACGGAGGCAGGTCCGGCAGATGTTACCGCCGGTGCCGCTGCTCGCCGACGGCCCCCCTGCACGGTCGGCGGCCCCTGCACGGTCGGCCCTGGCCCGGCCCGGGGGTCGGACTCCGGCAACGTCAGGGTGTCCCCCACCGAAAACTGGGGCCCTTCCCGGATGTACGCCGACGGGCACGAATCTAGATTGAACGGTATGACGGGCACCGTCCCCAGTCCGCAGGTGAGCGCCGAGCCGCCGGACAGGGTTTCCCCAGGCGCACAGCCGGTGAGAGCACCCCGCTTCCGGGCTCCCTCCCAGGCCCTCTCCCGCACCCCCTACCTCCCCCTGGTCCACTCCTCCTTCCTTCCCCCTGTCCCGCTTCCACGGTTACTGAGCCCGCGATGAGGCGGCCGGACTCCCTGTACCTGCGCCACGCCGCCAACGACCTGACCAAGAACAAGGCGGTCAGCGTCGCACTCGTCGTGGTCCTGACCCTCAGCGCGTTCCTCATGGCCACCGGGGCCATGGTGATGGAACGCCTGGTCGGGTCGGTCGACCAGCTCTTCGAGGAAGCCAAGCCCCCGCACTTCCTGCAGATGCACACGGGCGACCACGACCCCGAAGCCCTGGAGCGGTTCGCCTCCGAGCACCCGGAGATCGAGGCCTGGCACGTCGTCGACATGCTCGGCTTCGACGGGCCGACCGTCTCCTGGCAGCGGCCCGCCACCGGCGAGTCGGGGGACCTGTCCGACAGCCTGGTCGACAACCTCTTCGTGACGCAGAACGACGAGTTCGACTTCCTGCTCGACGAAACCGGTGGTATCGCCCGCCCGGCCGAGGGCGGGGTCCACGTCCCGGTGGCCTACCAGGAGAGCTTCGACCTGGAGGTCGGCGACGAACTCCGGATCCGGACGGACACCGGCCACCACGACCTGCGTATCGAGGGCTTCGTACGCGATGCGCAGATGGCTTCCTCCCTGTCCTCGGCCACCCGGTTCCTGGTGTCCGAAGCCGACTTCGCGGCGCTGGAGCGGGCCGGAGGCGGCGACCCCGAGATCATCGCCGAGTACCGGTTGGCCGACCCCTCCGACGCGTCGGAGTTGCAGCGCGCCTACGAGGCCGACGAGGCCCTGCCGAAGAACGGCCAGGCGGTCACCTTCCAGATGATCCGCATGGTCAACGCGTTCAGCGACGGCCTGGTGGCGGTGGCCTTGGTGTTCGTGAGCGTGCTGCTCATCGCGATCGCCCTGCTCAACGTGCGCTTCGTGATCCGCGGGTCCCTGGAGGACGAGGTGCGCGAGATCGGCGCGATGAAGGCCATCGGCCTCCCCGACAGGTCGATCGCGGGCCTGTACCTGGCCAAGTACAGCGTCATGACCCTGTTCGCCTGCCTGGTCGGCGGCGCCCTGGCCCTGGTGGCGACCGACCTGCTGACGCGCGGCATCCAGGTGAACTACGCCGAGGCGCCGACCGGCCCCCTGACGTTCCTGGTACCCGTCATCGCGCTCACGGTCGTCTACCTGTTCGTCATGGCCCTGTGCCGGGGCGTCCTGCGGGGTGTGCGGAGGATCCAGGTCGTGGGTGCCCTCGTCCACGGCAGCACCCTCGACGAGCGCCAGACCGCCCGCCGGGCACGGAGGCAGGCCAGGAACGCCCGGCGCGGCGGCCTGACCTCGTACCGCGGCGTGGGCGCGGGTACGGGCTTGGGCACGGCCATGGGCTTGGGCGTCAGCGGGCGCCTGGCCTGGTTGGACCTGCGGGCGGAGGCCCGGCAGTGGGTCCTGATCCCCATGGTCTTCTTCCTGGCGGCCGTCCTCATGACGCTCCCGATGAACCTGCTGAGCACCTTCGACAGCCCGCGCTTCGTCACCTACCTGGGTGCCCCGCAGAGCGATCTCCGGGCCGACCTGCAGTTCTCCGACGACGTCGACGCCGTACGCGAGGACGTGCTCGCGGACATGCACGCCGACGACAAGCTGACGGACGTGCGCGTCTTCGCCCAGGTGCTGTATGAGGCCGAGGGCGAGGAGGGGTGGCAGAGCATGCGGGTGGAGGTGGGCGACCACGCCGAGGGCACGGTCGAGTTCATCGAGGGCGGGCCGCCCGGGTCCGGCCAGATCGCGCTGTCGGCTCTGAACGCGGAGCGGTACGGAGTCGGCGTCGGAGATGAACTGGCCCTGCGCGACGGCGGCGGCGAGCCAACTGCGACCGAGGTCAGCGGCGTCTACCAGGACGTCACCAGCGGCGGTTACACGGCCAAGGCCCAGGGTGAGCAGGAAACCGGTGCGGCAGCGTACGTCGTCTACGCGGACACGGTCGAGGGGGCGGACCCGACCACCGTGGCCGCCGACTACCGCGACCAGCATCCGGCTGCCTCGGTCGTGCCGATGCGGGAGTACGTGCAGCAGACGCTGTCGTACGTGACCGGTGCCTTCCAGAGCGCCGCCGTGCTGGCCTTCGTGTTCGGGGTCGGGGTGGCGGCGCTCATCACCACCCTGTTCCTGAACCTGCGGCTGACCCGGGAGCGCCGCAGGATGGGGGTGCTGTCCGCCCTCGGTTTCTCCACCGGCGAGATCATCACCCAGGTCAGGGCCAAGATCCTCCTGGCGATGGTGGTCGGCACGGTGGCCGGCCTGGCGTTCGCGGCCACGGCCGGGGAGTCGTTGGTGGGCCTGGCCGTCTCGCTGGCGGGGCCGGGGATCGTGGACCTCGCGTTCATCACCAATCCGCTGATGGTGTACGCGGTGTTCCCGCTGGCGCTGGTCGGCTCCGGATACCTGGGTGCGGTGGTGCTCACCGCACGGCTGCGCGGCGCCGACAAGAGCTCGTGGCTCAGGGGCTGAGCAGAGCCAGAGGTTGAGCGGAGTTTGAGGTAAGGAAAAGAGGAGCGCACATGTCACAGGTCGACGAGCTCACGTTGGAGTCGCGGGCGCTGAGCAAGACCTTCCACTCCACCGAGCCGCCCACGCAGGTCCTCAGCGGGATCGACTTGTCCGTGCGCAGGGGCGAGTTCCTGGTGGTGATGGGGTCGTCCGGTTCCGGGAAGTCGACGCTGCTGTACAGCGTCAGCGGCATGGACCGCCCGACGAGCGGGAGCGTCCTGCTGGACGGGCGCGACCTGACCTCGCTGAACGATACGGAGATGAGCCGGGTGCGGCTGACCCGGATGGGGTTCGTGTTCCAGCAGGCGTACTTCCTGAGCAACCTCAACGTCCGGGACAACATCCTGCTGCCCGCGCTCAAGGCGCTTCCTAGGAAGGCGGGGTCGCGGGAGAAGGATGCCGCGATCAACCGCGTGGACGCGCTCATGGCGCGGTTCGGGATCGAGCACGTGGGGCGGCACGGCATCACCCAGGTGTCGGGGGGCCAGTTGCAGCGCGCCTCGATCTGCCGGGCGCTGGCGTGCGAGCCAGCCATCCTGTTCGCGGACGAACCGACGGGTGCGCTGAACAGCTCCATGACGACCGAGGTGATGGACGCGCTCACCGATGTGCACCGGGAGGGCACGACGCTGGTCATGGTGACCCACGACCCGGCCTGCGCGGCCCGGGCCGACCGGGTGATCTACCTGAGGGACGGTTCGGTGGTCGACGCCCGAGAGCTGGGCGCCTGGACCGAGGAGGCGGCGTCGGGCAGGGAGGACGACTTGCTCGCGTGGCTGCGGGAGCTGGGCTTCTGAGTGCGGCCGTTCTCGCGATGATCTTGCCCCTGTCTCCGCCCTCGACGGCCGAGCGTGGAGCTGGGGGCAAGGTCATCGGGGGTTGGGGCGGGTTTTCCATAAGCAACGGGGGACGCCTGGCGGTTTCGATCCCGGAGGAGCACCGTTGACGCATGGACTCACACTCCACCTCCTCGCCTGCCCCCAATCCCGCACCCTGCTCGGCCCTCACGCGGGCATCCCCCTCAGCCCCAGCCCGGGCATCCTGTTCAGCCCTCACCGCCGCACTCTCCTCGGCCCTCACCGTGGCTTCAGATCAGTACGGACTGGTCAGCTGGCCCCAGGTCAGGGACGCCGGACTCGCCAAGAACGACGTCCGCCGCCTGCTGCGCAACCGCACGTGGGGACACCCCTATACGGGTGTCTACTCCGTGCGCGCCCTCCTGGACCGCGACAGCCCGGATCGGCACCTGCGGTCAGCTGTGATGGCCGCACAACTGGCGCTCGGACCCGAGTCCTTCGCCGCCGGAGAGACCGCAGCGCTCCTGTGGGGAATGCAAGGGCTACCGGCATGGGACGGCCACACACTGCACATGGTGGTGCCCGGTCTGGGCCAGCAACGCCACGTCCACAGCATCGCGCTGCACACGTGGAAGGTCCGGCCAGGAGAGGTCATCACCGACGGCCCCCTCCGCCTGACCACCCCGGGCAGAACCCTGCGCGACACCCTTCTCCGGGTAGGGCGGAAGACCGCCGTGTGCCTGATGGACTCGGCGCTCAACCTGCAGCTGATCCGCCAGGAGGATTTCGAGCACCTCGAGCACGCCAACCGCGGACGCCGCGGGTGTGTTCGAGTCCGGCGGTGGTGGCCCCTGGCCGACGGCAGGGCGCAGAGCCCGTTGGAGACCCGGGTACGTCTGGCCTGCGTCGACGGAGGGCTGCCGCCCACAGACCTCCAGCGCCGCTTCGTCGACGGTAACGGCAGGCTCATCGGCGTGGTCGACTTCTGGTGGGAGCACCTCAAGGTCATCGGCGAGGCCGACGGCATCGGACCGCACAGCCTCCCCCAGGTCCTTGCGCGGGACCGCGAACGGCAGAACGCACTCCAGGCGTGGTATCCG
The DNA here is from genome assembly GCF_054777395.1 of Nocardiopsis oceani. Lineage (NCBI taxonomy): Bacteria > Bacillati > Actinomycetota > Actinomycetes > Streptosporangiales > Nocardiopsidaceae > Nocardiopsis > Nocardiopsis oceani. The sequence goes on along the minus strand of NZ_BAAHAR010000002.1, from coordinate 91,079 downwards.
GGGGTGCGCATCGTCCGCTTCACCTGGCAGGACCTCAAGCGCCCCGGATACATCCTGGCCACCGTCACCCGGGCCGGATCCGTACCCTAAGCCGCGATGATCTTGCCCCTGTCTCAACCCTCGACGGCCGAGCGTGGAGCTGGGGGCAAGGTCATCGGCTGTCAAGGGGCGGAGGCCGCCCCGTGCGACGCGCGGGTGGGCGCCGGGGTCGAGGCAGATGAGGACCGCGAGGACGCGCAGGTACACGGCGGGCAAGGCCAGGTCGGTGCCCAGAACCTGGTGGGCGCTGTTCCAGAGCAGGTTCAGCGCGTCCTCCGTGAGCGCAGTGCGTAGCGGATCCCACTTCACCGCGTCGTGGTGTTCCAGGACCTCATCCGTGAGCTCCTCGGGCACCCTGTTGATCAGCTTGGCGCCCTGATCCACGGCGTTCGCGATCTCGATGAGCAGGTCGCACCAGAAGTGCCCCGCGATCGCGCGACCGTACTCGGCGCGGGTCGGGGGTTCCTCTTCGCCCTGCCGCTTGGCGTGCTGCCAGAGCTTGTCGTCGAAGATCTCCTCGTTGAGCGCACGTCCGAGACGCGCCACCCGCTGGACCCTGGCTCCGTCGGCTGACAGCCAGGAAACCGCGCCCGCCACGACCACGGCGCCGCCGGCCTGCCGCAGGTATTTGGTAGGTGTCAGGTGCCCCTTCTTCTCGAAATGGCGCTTCTGCTCCCACCAGCGCTCCTGCGCGGGTTCACGTAGTTCCCTGACACCCTCCTCGCCGCGACGGGCCCGTTCTACGTGGCCACTCCAGCCGTGGAGGCTGCTTCCACAGGTGGAGCAGACGCACGCGAGCTTGGTGGCAGTCTCACATCGTTTGTTGTGCTGACTGGTGCGCGGCACGGAACCTCCGGGGGTAGGGGGAGACAGCTCCGGATCAGATGAGCCGCTCCCCACACTCCCCGTGAAGGGCTGGTACCCGGCACCCCGAACGGGGCCACTCTCCTGTGGCCGTCACGGCACGGATCCCTTGCCTCGCAGGGGTTTTCGCCGTCCGGATCCCCAGCCCGCACATGCCCGGCCACTGACCGGATGTGACTGGTAGTGCCGAGGACGAGGAGGGATGGCAGAGCATGCGCGTGGAGGTGGGCGACCACGTCGAGGGCACGGGCGAGTTCATCGAGGGCGGGCCGCCCGGGTCCGGGAAATCGACGCTGCTGTACAGCGTCAGCGGCATGGACCGCCCGACGAGCGGCAGCGTCCTGATAGAGGGGTCACCAGCCAGGGGCGCCAGGCCGCACGTCGGTGTCCAGAAGAGGGACGACACAGGTTCCGCCGACCCGCCGGAGCAGTTCGACCTCGCGGGCGAATCGGGCACGGAACTCGGGAGTAGCCGCCAGGTCACCGTGCACGGTCTTGACCGCCACCGCGTCGCCGTTCGGTCCCACACCTGCGAACACCACGCCCATGCCGCCGGATCCCAGCCTCGCCACCAGCCTGTACGATCCGATGCTTCGCGGCGCGTTCGGGGGCAGTTCCGTCGCCGTGTCGGGGAGTCGCAGTCGCAGAACAGTGCTCTGGTCAGTCATTTTCCTTTTGTGTCCGGTCCATGTGGGGGAGTTCAGCGTGGCGCCAACGCTAACAGCCGCCGTTATCACGATCAGCGGGCCCCGTGCCGCGGTTCTGGAGGGGACAGCCGGATCGAGCCGTTGCTTTCGGATCTGGCGCACTTCACCAGGCACCCTCCCCGAAGCCACGCAGCAATAAATGCGGACCACCGAAAAGTACGTACTCCCACGTGCGGCACCGCTCCGTGCGTATGATGCTCGGGCACCGCGGACCCCTGTCCCTGTCCTCGTTTCTGAGATGCCTGACGCAAAAGGACTATGGATGCGCTTGCCCATGAGCCCGCTCCCCCACCCCCGCGCGGCCTCCGCCCCGGCTATCGCCGCGGCTGCCTCCCTTACCTTGGTCACGGCCTGCGCGTCGGCAGAGGAACCGGACGAAACCACCGCCGCCGACCCGGGCGTCAACGAGGCCGACGCCGCACCCACGGGGTTCACGGACCACTCAGGGTTCGTGGTCGCCGCCTTGACGGGCGTTTCCTCCGGAGAGGGCGGGCGGGCGCAGGAGGTCGTCCTGACGGTCCACGATCCCGAGGAGGGCACGCAACGCGCCAGCATCACCGCCGGGGAGGTCTCCGCCCACGGTTCGATGGCCCAAGGTTCACTGCGATTCACCCAGGACTTCTCCCACGTGGCCTACTTGGAAGAGCAGACCGACGAGTCCGACCTGCTCGTGTACCGGCTCGAGGGGCAGGAGCACGAGGCCGAGCTGATCCACCGGATCGAACCGCCCAGCGACAGCATCACCGGCGGGTACAGGCTCGGAGGGCTCTCCTTCCAGCCCGACGGAGAGCGACTCTGGTACGCCGTCTACGACAGCGACGACGAGGCCGAACTCCGCTCCATCGGCATGGCCGAAGAGGAGGAACCGAAGGACGAGGGGACGGCGGAGTTCCCCAACTGGACCTTCGACACCGACGGCGAGCTGGTCGAGTTCCAGACCGAGACCACGGAGACCGAGTTGGACCGGGGATCCGCCTCGGTCGAGTACTTCACCTACGGGCAGACCTTCTCCCCCAGCGCGATCGACTTCACGGCCCCCGGCGCACGCCACGGCGAGCAGCTCCAATACCGCACCGTGCAGCAGCTTGGTGAGGACGGGGAGTACCTGGCGGGCGGGAAGCTGAGTCAGCGCGGCAGCCAAGGCGACGAGCACGAGTGGGGTCCGCTCATGCGGCTCACCCTGAACGAGTCGGGTGAGGTCGAGGCCCACGAGACCGTCATCCCGGAAATGGAGAGGCACGGGGTCGACGGTCTCCAGGTCTCACCGTCCAACGACGCGGCGGTCATCCTGGCGTCGAACCGCAACGCCGGCAATACGTACGCCAGGGACACCGACGTCTACTTCGTCGACCTCGACGACCCAGACGACCCCCGCCTCCTCGAGACGGTGCTCCCGGAACGCGAATCCGCATCCGACACGGATGCCTCCGTCAGCATCGTGGGCTGGCTGGAATAGGGCGTCCCGGCGGGTTCGGGTGCGTCTGTGTCTCCCTGGTGCGGGTTCGCGCCCGGGACACACAACGGCGCCAGCAGGGACCAATACGTCCGTTCCAGGGCAGCCCCGCATGGTTCTGTGTGCACCAGCCCCTGGAAACCACCGTCACCTGCCCGTCTCACGGAAGGGTTCGTGTGCGGTGTAAAGCCGTGTCAACAACCCGTACACGGCCCTGGAACCCTGATCGACCCCGTGACGCTCGCACCACTCGACGACCGCCCGTCCAAGCGCGACGGTACGGCGGCTCGCCTCGGCGCTGCCGAGCCGCCTCTCGGTGCCCGCGATCGCCGCCACGAAGATTCGGGTGACCAGTGCGAACCTGGCTTCAGACGTCAGAACGCAGGACACCCACGGGCCGACCGCCTTCAGCGTGACCTCATCGACCCGTTGGCCGAGGGCCAATCGCCACATGTCCGCGGCAAGACACATCGTCCTTTCGGGAAGGTCACCTGACGCGGACTCGATCCTCAGCAGGAGCTCGGGCACCCCGCCTTCGGCGCGGGCCAAGCGATCGGTGACGAACCGGTGAGCGATCTCCCGGCGTTGGACGGGAACGCCCGCGTGGCTCCAGTCATCCACAACCACCCGGACGACGTCGAACAACCTTTCAGTGTCCTCGGCCATCTCGTCCAGCGCGTCGAGTGCGGCCTCGCGTACCTTCACTGAGTCCGCCTGAGCCAGCCATTTCAGGCGGAACAGTGCGGAGACGGCGTCGTCACGGCTGTAAATGGCGCAGGCCGTGGCCACCACAACGGCGTGTTCGTCCGTCTTCGGCTTCCTCGCCCAGTCGTAGAGTTTTCGCCGCATCTTGCTGCCGAAATCAGGCCAGGAAGCGACTTCCGCGGCCAATCCCGCCACGGCCCTCCTGGGGGCCTTCCCCTCCATCCACTCGTTGAGTAGCTGAATGGTCAACTCGGGATCGTTCCTGCGCAGTGCCAGGCCGACCCAGGCGTCGCGCACCGCGTCGAGGCACTCTTTTGGGTGCTCTGCCGCGATAGCGTCGGTCCAGGCCAGCAGTTCCGTGTGGATCCGCGGCAGCTGGGACCACACGTAGTCAAGGACAGCGGCCGCGTATTCGGGCTTGGTGAACCGTACCCGGCCGTCCTTGCCGCGTTCGGCCCCGACGAGCCTGAGCGTGGGTTCCACACCGAGACCGGTGAGACCACCGGCGTCACCCTTCTCGACCCGCAGCATCGGGGCCAGAGTGTCAGCGGCGCTGAGTACCCTTTCGCTGTCCAGTCCTTCGAACGCGGCGACGGAGATGAGGACGATACGAGTCCACGCGGCTTCGGGTCCGCCCCTGTGTTCGTCGAACCACCGGTCGAGTTCGGCTTTCCAGTCGCCGTAGATCCCGATGGCCTCGTTGATCCACGTACTCATGATCTCGTGTGTGTCGCGTGCGGCGTGGGCCCGGAGCCCGACGTTGGCCATACGGACCGCGTCCGCGGGTGACGCCTTGGCCATGAGCGTCTTCACCTGCGGCCATCGTGCCAACGCCTCGATGCCCTCGGCATCGGGGAAGTACTTGAGATGCTCGGCGAGTACGTCGATGGCGTGGGGCCGGTCCACCTGGAAAACCGGTGCGTCGGGAAAGGCGGTGTCGTACGTTCCCGGCGGGGTGATGACGGTCAGCGCGGAATCGTGTCCGTCCAACTTCTGCCTCAGCTCTCTGATCGCGTCGACGACCCGCCCGTCAAGGCTCTTCAGCATGGTGAGGTCGACGATGTAGCCGGCGCCGGGGATCAGTTTGGTCCTGCTCAGACGGCTGTGCGGTGTCTCGTCCGGGTTGTCGTTAACCTGACCGAACTGGACTTGGTGGACCTGAAGGCCACACGACGTGTGCAGCGCTATCGCCGCAGTCTCCCGTCCGCTGCCGGGCTCACCGACAAGGACTGCCCAGCGCCGGTCCTTGAAGAGCTCAACGAAACGCTCATAGGCTTCCCTCGACGCCGGGTGGAAGGTATCGGCCAGGTACTTCTGGTACTGCCAGCTCTTCGCTTCCGGTTCCAACCCCTCCGCGTTGTACTGGTAAATGAACAGGTTCCCGTGTAGATGGCCCAGCTGCACCATCTTGAGGAACTCGACCGGGTTATTGAACACCGCGGAGTTGTTCACCATCGCGGTCTCCTGCGCGACCATTTCCCTCCAGGTCCTCTCGCCCGCTACTCGTCGGCCGGTGTCACCGGTTTGCCCATGGCCTCGGTCACCAACCCCAGCAGAGCGGCGGACCGGGCCACGTAGAAAGCCTCGAAGTCATCCCCGCGCAGGTGGGACGGGTGGATGAGGTGGCACTTCAGGTAGGTGTCCATTTCCCTGGTCGAGGACAGGTCCTCCAGGCGTTTGACGTACTTGCTGGGCGCCGCGCCGCCGATCGCACGGTTGGTCCTGGCGGACAGCGGTGTCTTGTTGACGATGCTGTCGAACCGGTCGCGGGCGATGCCCTGGACCTCACACCACTTCTGCGGGAAGACGTGGTGGATGTCGACGGCGTGGTCGAAGTAGGTGTCTTCCTTGATGTTCGCGCCCGTGCGCCAGTCGATGACGTCACGTTTGAGGAGAAGAGCGTAGAGACCCTTGTACGCGGCGCTGTTCCGGGTCCGCAACGTGTCCAGCCGCCCAGCGGAGAACTGGGCCTCCTCGACCGTACGGGGCAGGTGGTCTCCCCCACGCGCCCAGGCGACGACCTCCGGCAGGTCGCGCGCGAACCGGGATTCGGTGCTCCCCCCGTACATCTCGCCGAGGATCCCGCACCAGAACCACCGGGAGATCGCCTTGTGTGCCGCTGAGCTGTCCGCCTCCCCTCCCAGAGTGGCGAAGATGGCGGCCAGGGGGATGATCTGTGTTCCGTACGGCAGGAACCGGGTGTCGTAGACGCACTCGCTGTACAGGAACCGCGCCGTCCTCAGCAAAGCGTCGACGGCCCGGTCAGCCCATGCCCGGTAGTCCTCCAACGACAGCCGGAGCATCTCGGTGCGGCGGCAACCTACTCTGGGTGCCCGCTCGGCGTCACCCCCGCCGGCCAGCCACACCTGGTTCCGTTCCTGCGTGGCCAGGAGGGTGACGATCTGCAGGAAGTCGGTGTCCTTCACCTGCTCCAGGACCCGGTAGCGGCTGTCCCGAAGCCACGTGTTCCGCCTCTTCTGCCAGTCCGGACGCAGTTCGAACTCGTCCGCGGCGAAGGTCGCGGTCAGCAGCTCGAATACGGTCAGCGCTTCGCCACCAGTGTTGACCTTCTCGAAGACCTGGCACACGGCTTCACGTGGTGTTTCGCGCCCGAGCTCGATCATGGGCAGCTGGTACTTCTCGAAGCGTTTGACGACCTCGGTGTTGAAGGCTTTCCACAGCTCCCGAATGTCCTTAGCGTACTCGTAGTGCTCCCGGAACCCTTCGGCCCAGTCGCCGGAGTCGAGAATCTGGTGGAGGGGGAAGAGCTTGGCCTCGTACTCCTTCTCCGGGGTGGAGCAGTCCAGGCGGATGTCGTTGCGGAAGCTGCGCACAATGCGGTCTGCGGGAAGGAACCGCACCGCCTGTTCACGGTCGATCGCCGGGTCCACAGCTGCCTCGATGTCGAGGTAGAACCAGCCGGTGGTCCTCTTTCCCCGCTCGTCGTAGGTCTGGACGGGGGCATCGAGGGAAATGGCCTGGAAGAGGGAGGTCATGCGCTGCTGGCCGTCAAGAATGAGGGTTTCGGCTTCCCTCTTCTCGCGGAGCACCACCCCTTCGACCGGCCTCTCCTTGAACCTGGACTGTCCGCCGGTCCGGAGGAACATGAGGGTGCCGACCGGGTACCCCTGGGAGATGGAGGCGATGAGGCTGGCGATGCCGCTGTGTGGCCATACCCAGCCCCGTTGGAAGTCGGGAAGTTGGATACGGCCGTCGGCCACTTTCTTGAGCAGTTCCTCGAGGAACTCCTTGGTGCTGTCGAAGGTGTCTACCGCCATGGGGGTCCTACCTTTGTTTCTGGGTCCTGGTAGCGGATCAGGCGTGCACGAAGCGGGTGGGTTCCTTCAGTAGGGCTCTGGCGCCCTCGACGTCGGCCAACCTCGCCGACAGAGTGCGCTCGGCCAGGTGTGTGGGGAGGGCCGCGTTGAACTTCAGGCCGTCCAGGGCGCGCGTGGCCACCGACGGCAGGGTGACCCGCTCCCCCGCGGCCTCCTTGGCGGCGGCCCAGGTGCGCGGGTCGAGCTCGGGGTTCAACCTCAGGCAGGCGTCGTTGGGCTGCTGCTTGGGGTCAGCGGCCGGGCCCAGGGTGGCCATCAGGGTCAGGTTGGCCCTCGCGCCCGCCCAGGTCCACCAGCGCAGGTCGCCGTTGGTGGCGCGGACGATGACCGACCCGCCCGGGTGGACCTGGTCCAGGTGGTCCTCGCGGGCCTCGGCCAGGGCCTTGACCGCGCGCTGGGTGAGCCGCACCTTCGGGTCGGCACCGAGCAGCACCTCGCGGACCGCGCGGGTGAGGTCGAAGAAGGACCCCAGGTGGCCGCCCGAGTCCCACTTGGCCTTGCCTCCGCCGCCGTCGACCGGTTCGACGAAGCACCGCTGCCGACGCCAGTCCACGCCGGTCACCGCCCAGGTGCGGCCGGCGAGCAGCAGGCGGCGGGGCCCGGTTTCCTTCTCGTCGGCGGCCAGCAGCGCCGGGTCCACCCGACCGATCTCGGTGCGGCCCTGCAGGGCGGTGAACTGGGGCGGCGCGGTGAAGACGCTGGTCAGCTCCATGAAGTGGCGGTGGCCGAAGCGCTTCTCGGCCTCGGGGCCGATCATCATCAGCCCGCCGTCCAGGTCGATGAACCCCTCCCGGATCAGGTGGGCGGCGATCGGCATGCCCTGGTGGAAGGGTTCCAGGCCGCCCCACCACTCGGGCCACAGCCGCTCCCCCACCTCGGGTTCCTGCAGGCACAGGGCGAGCAGTTGCTGGGCGACGATGTGCCGGGGTTCGGGGGTGGGGGTCACCGGTTCCACCCAGTGCCGTCCCCACAGGTGCAGGAGTCCGGCGGCGTCCAGCAGCCCGGATGTGTCCACGGCCAGGAACAGGCAGTTGCGGGCGCTGCCCTTCCGGCGTCCGGTGCGGCCGATGCGCTGCAGGAAGGAGGCGACCGTTCCCGGCGCGTTGATCTGGATGACCCGGTCCAGGTCGCCCACGTCGATGCCCAGTTCCAGGGTGCTGGTGGCGACGATGACGCAGTCGCGGGCCTCGGCGAAGGCGGCTTCGGCGCGTCGGCGTTCGTCCAGGGACAGGGAGGCGTGGGATAGGAAGGTGGTCACGCCGAGCTCGCGCAGGGCGTGGCCGAGCTCCTCCACGTACTTGCGGGAGTCGCAGAACACCAGGCGCTTCTCTCCCATGTGGAGGGAGGCGATGACCTTGGCGGCGTTGTGCAGGGAGCCCACGTAGTCGAGTTCGACTTCGCCGGGCGGAGGCTCCTCGGGAGTCTGGGAGCCCTGCGGAAGGCGCACCCCGGGGGCGATCACCCGGCCCGGCCGCTGACCGGCCTGGGATCCCTGCAGCCAGGTGAGCAGCTCGTCGGGGTTGCCGACGGTCGCGGACAGCCCTACCCGCTGGACGTCTCTCCCGGCGACCCGGCCCAGGCGTTCGAGGACGGCGAGCAGGTGCCAGCCCCGGTCGTCCCCGGCGAAGGCGTGCACCTCGTCCACGACGATGCCGTGCAGGTTCCTGAAGAAGGCCCGGTGGTCGACCTTGGTGCTCACCAGCATCGACTCGAGGGACTCGGGGGTGGTGAGCAGGATGTCAGGCCGGTTGCGCAAGATGCGCTGGCGCCCGGCCGAGGAGATGTCGCCGTGCCACAGCTCGGCGGTGCGGCCCAGCCACCCGGCGTAGGCCTGGGCCCGGGGCAGCAGGTTGTTGAGCAGTGCCTTGATCGGGCACACGTACAGCAGCGACAGCCCCTCCCCCGTCCGCCCCGCCATGGCGGTGAGCAAGGGGAACAGGGCCGCCTCGGTTTTGCCTCCCGCGGTGGGCGCGAGCAGGATCGCGTCGTCGCCGTCGATGATCGGCGCCAGGGCCTCCCGCTGCAGGGGACGCAGCCCCGGCCAGCCCAGCGTGTTGACGACGTGGTGGGCGAGGGTGGGGTGGATCAGGTCAAGGCTGCTGGGCCCCGGGCCGTCCGCCCCTGCCGAAGGCGCGCTCACAGGTCCAGTTCCACCTCGTCGGCACTACCGACCCGCTGCACGTGGGCCCCCCGTTCGACCTCGGTCAGCTCGCCGCCGCCGACGGTGAGGCTGTAGTGCCGCCTCGGATCGAAGTCGGCGTTCTGGTCCACCCGGTCCATGACGTCCACGAGTTTGCGCAGGTAGAGGCGGGGTGCGATGCCGATCTTGCCGCCCAGCTCACCGGCGACAGCCTCAGCGAAACCGAGCAGGTAGCTGTCGTCGACCCGGCTGCGTACGCGCTGCGGATCGTCCGCACCGTCGGCGTACAGTTCCCGGACCGCCACCCCGAGGTCGTGGAGTTTGTCCAGGTCGAACCCGGTGAGGCGGACCTGGGCGGCGCGCAGGTTGTCGTGCCGGGGGTCCGGCAGGAAGTCGGTGGCCAGCCGTTGGGCCAGGGGCGCCAGGCGTTGGATGCCTTGGGGCCCGTCGAAGAAGGCGGGGGTGCCGGTGATCACCAGGTACAGCCCGGGGAACTGGTTGTTGGCGATCTCGTCCAGGAGCTGGCGCAGCGCGTTGAGAGCCTTCTCCCGGGTGTCGGTGCGTGCCCGTTGGAGGGTCTCCAGCTCGTCCAGGACCACCAGCAGCCCGGGGTGGCCGCAGTCGCGCAGCAGCACGAGCAGCCCCTTGAGCGCGGCCAGGGCGCCGAAGTGGTCGAGGTCGCCCTTGATACCGGCGTAGCGTTTGGCCGCGGCGGCGACGTTGGGCTGTCCACCCAGCCAGGCGATGAGCGCCTCGGCGATGGCGGCCTCGCCCGCGGCCTGGGCCCGGTGGTAGCCGCGCAGGGCGGCGGCGAAGCCGGGATTGGCGGCCGCGACCTCGGACAGGCGCCGTTCCAGCAGCTCCAGGACGGCCGCGTCGAGTGCCTCCTCGTCGTTTTCGTCCACGTTGCCTTCGGCGAGGACGTCCTCCTCCAGCGAGTACACCCAGTTGTCCACGATCTCGCGCAGGGCGCTGGGCGGTTGGGTGGCGGTCGTGAGGCGTTCGGTGAGGCGCCGGTAGACGGTCTCCAGCCGGTGCAGCGGGGTCTCGGTCTCGGAGATCTGGATCTCGGTGACCGCGAAGTTGGCGCGTTTGGCACGTTCGCCCAGCCAGCGGACGAAGAAGGTCTTTCCGGACCCGTACTCACCGCGCACGGCCTTGAAGTCGGCCCCGCCGGTACTGACGTTGCCGAGTTCCTTGTCGACGGCGCTCTCGAAGCGTTCGAGTCCGACGGCGAACAGGTCGAGTCCACCGTGCGGGACGGTTCCGCGGCGCAGGGCGCCCACGACCTCCTCACGGCGTGCCGCACTGACGGGGTTCACGGTCAGTTCCCTCCAAGAAACTGCTGCTGGAGCAGGGCGGTGTTGAGTTCGACGCTACGGTCACCGTCGGTGAGGGTCAGGACCGGGTAGGCCTCCACGTTGAGGACCTTGCCGACCATCTTGAGGAACCGCACGGCCCGCGGGTGGCTTTCGGGTCCCTTGGCGGCGCGGGAGGCCGCGGCGACCGGCAGGCGCGGTTGGGTGCCTCCCACGGCCACGAGGGCGTCGATGAGCGCGGCGATCTCCCCTGCGGCCGGGGCCCGGCCGACCCGGCCCAGGCTGGCCTTGAACGCGGGGGTGTCGATCACCTGGGTTCCCAAGGTCTCGTCACCGAACAGGGCGGGGGTCTGCTCGTGCTGGGACTTCTTGGACTGGGGCTTCTTCTTCCGTGCACGGCCGCCCCCGTTCTCGGTTCCAGGGGCCTCACCCGAGGACACGTATCCCCCGAGGGAACCCGCCTGGATCGCCTTACCGCTGGCGCCACCGACCCGGTTGTCGAAGGCGGCTGCCGGGGTGTTCTCCAAGGGCTGGGACCACCAGACCGGTTCCACCTGGACCGGGCTCAGCCGCTGCCAACCGGGCGGGGTGGGATCCGGGACGCTCTCGCCGCGGCCGGGGCGCGGGGTGTCCAACGCAGGTACGAACACCAGTACGGGGATGACCATCTCGGCGGCGGAGAACCCGCCGTGGTAGCCGTCCTTGCGGTCGGTGTAGCGGATGTCCTCCCGGTAGGGGACCACCAGGGTGCCGTCACCGTGCAGGACTCGCCCGCCGGTCGCGGCGATCTCACCGTCGCCGGGCTCGCCGGTACGGTAGCGGGCGGACTCCCCCGACTGGGTCTTGACGCCGCGGCCACGGTCCCACACGTGGCCGTGGTCGGAGGTGAGCACGACAGGGCGTCCGGCCCGGGCCGCGGCCTCGATCAGCGAGTTGAGCTTGCCGATCTGCTTGGTCGACCAGGTGGACTCGTCCCCCTCCCGACCGCGGGCGAGTGCATCGTCGATGGTGTTGAGCACGACGCCCACGACCGTCTCGGTGTCGTCGATGTGCTCCTGGACTTCGGTGGGCAGGTGGAACCCGGCCCCGGTCTCGAGGTCGCGCTGGTGGTAGAGCACCGCTTCGCGCTTGCCGAAGGCCGGGGTGTTCCACAGCGCGACGAACCCGGAGCGTTCCCGGTCCTGTTTGCCGAAGTCGAGCTTGCCGGTGAGCAGGGAGGCCCGGGAGTAGTTGGTGGTGGAGGGCACGGTGGCCAGGGCGCCCTCGCGCACAGCGACGTGGTCGCCGCCGCGGGAGCGGCCGATCTCGGCGAGGCGGCCGCCAGCCCGGATGTCCTCGGCGAGCTGGACCGCGACCTCCGTGCTCATCCCGTCCAGGACGATGATGAGGGGCGTCTGGTCCTCCGCCAGTGGCCGGGCAACCTGGCTGAGGAGGTTCTCGGAGCGCAGTTGGGTGTCGGTGGGTGCGTGCCCGCTGTTCCACCGGTTGACGGCGGTCGCGAACTCGGCGTCAACCAGTGCACGCCAGCCGCGGGCCCGCTCGTAGAGGGCGCCGAGCGCCTGGTCGAAGGCGGGCACGTCACTGCGGTGGTGCCAGATCGCGGAGGCTGCGCGGTCCACCCACCCGGTTTCCTGGACGTGGGCCTGGATCCACCCGTGCGCGGTGGTGGGGGTGGATTCCCCCAGTGGCCGGTCCGCGGAGCCGAGTGCCAGGCGGCGCAGCAGCCGCACCGCGTTGGTGGCGGCCCGCGCCTGGTCCTGTTTGTCCCTGGCGCTGTGGCGGCGGTGGTCGCTCAGGAGGGCGAGGGCCGCTTCCACCTCGCGCAGGTCCTGGGGCTGTGGGGCACTGGGCAGGGGCCCGTTGGAGACGTGACCCTCCCCCAGGGCGAGGCTGATCTGCCGTCCCAGGTCGGCCAGGCGGGTGTGCAGTCCGGCGTCGAGCAGGCGGCTGGCCTGCGCGACGGGGGCGGCGTCGAGCTGGAAGAGGAGTTCCTCGGTGCGGCGGACGGTCTCGTCGGCGTGGTTGTCCTCGGTACCGTCGAGCAGCCGCAGCAGGGCCGCGGTGCAGGCGCTGCCGAAGTCCCTGAGGTCTTTGGCGCCGGGCTGGTTGGCCCCGAAGTAGCGTTCCTGGGCGCGGATGAGGGCGTGCTGGGCGGCGCGGGCGGCCTCGGGGTCCCCGTCCGGGCGGTCCTCCTTGGCGGCCTCGTCCAGTTCGGCCAGGGTCAGCCCGATGGGGATGGCGTCCAGGGCGAGCCCGCGGTCCAGGAGCTTGAACAGCACCCGGGGTACGGCGCCGAGGGTCTGCTCCACCTCGCTCCGCAGAGCTTCGCGTTCGTCCTCGTGCAGGTGGGTGAAGGCGGCCACGGAGGCCGGGTCGCGCGTCCATTCCAGGAGTGCCGCGCCGTCGATCTTCTCGTCGGGTTCGCGGCCGAAGCGCACGGACACGGCGATGGACAGCGCCTGTTCGAGTTTGAGCACGCCCGTGCTCAGCTTCAGTTGTTTGACGGCGCGGATGCCGCGCAGGGTGTCGGCCAGCCAGCGCAGACTGCCCGAGTACAGCCGCGGGTCGATCCGGGTGACCTTGAGTTCGGTCCGCAGCAGCTCCCAGTTGTCGATCCGGAGCACTTCCTCACCGAGGAGGCGGCCCAGCAGTGCTTCGCCGAGATCGGCCGGGTCGAGCGGGGTGAGCACGACCACGTGGTCGACGTCGTCGTTGTGGCCGCTGAGGGCGTGCACGAGGGTGAGGACGCTGTCGGCGCCGATCACCCGCACGGAACGCGTCTGGCTGGGGCCCTCGGCCGAGTCAAGGTGCACGGTGAGGGTGTCCGGGCCGTCCCAGCGCGGGTCGGCGGACAGGGCGAGGGCGGTGGCACCGGACTTCGGGTGCCCCTTGTCCACCCGGCGGGCTTCGGCGTCCAGGGCGCGTTGGAGTGCGCTCGTCACGGTCTCGGCGTTCACCCGCCCCTGGGCGGGCGACGCGGGCCGTGCGGTGGCCTTGTGTTGGGCCGTGTGGGCCGTGCCGCTCACTCGGCCTCCCGGATGGTGATCTGGATCTTCTTGCCTTCGGGGATGTCCATCTTGGACCGCAGTTCGGCCACGACGGAGTCGAGGTCTGCGCCGGGGGTGACCGTCACCCAGGACTCCGCTGGGGTGTCCACGGCGGTGGGCAGGGTCGGTTCGTGCTCGGCGGTCACACCGGTGTGCTGCGGAGCGGCGCCGGCCGTCGGAGGTGCGGGCTGCACGGGGGCGGCGGGGGCGGCGGGGGCGGCGGGGTTCTGCGCGGCGCCCGAGGCCGCCGCGGCCTGCCGGACGATCAGGTTGTTCAGGGCACTGACGGCGCTGTTGGCGGCGCTGAGCGCCGTGGCCAGCTTCTGGCTGCTCTCGTTGTGCCGAGCGGCCTCCCTGAGCCGGGTCAGGATCTGCTCGGCCTGGGCCGCGTGTTCCCCACCCGACTGGATGATGGTCTCCAGGGAGTCCAGCAGGTCCCACCGCGCGGCGGCCAGGGCCTGGGCGAGGTTGCCCGCCCCGGCGATGCTGGTGCGGTAGACCCCGCCCTCCTCGGACAGGTCGGCCCGGCCCAGCGCGTTGACCAGCTCGGTATCGTCGGTCAGCCCGCCGAGTCGGCCGAGGAGTTCGTCGGCGGTACGGGCGGTGCGCAGCCGCGGGGCTTCCTCGTCCAGGCCGAGGATGTGCAGGTGCTTGGTGAGTTCACGGACCAGGTGTTCGCTGCCTGCCTGATGCCGGTGGGCCTGCTCCTTGAGCTGTTCGGCCAGTCGCTGCACGGAGCGGCTGTTGAGCAGCGGCTGCGCGGAGAGCCCGAAGACGCGCTGGGCGCGCTCGTTGGCCCGGTCGAAGTCCTCTTCGGAGGGCAGTTCCTGCTGGCGGAGCACGATCTCGTCGGCGAGCTGGCCGATCTCCGCGCCGGTGTAGCGCTTCCCGGCGCGGATCCAGGCCCGGTCGCTCTGCACGGCGTAGACCAGCACGAGCAGGTCGACGATCTCCTGGGGCAGCCCCTGGCCGTCCTCCCGGGCCCGGATCCACTCCCGGAGGTCACCGACCCGGATGTCGGTGCTGGTCGGCATGTTCATCTTGGCGAACCGGTCGATCTCGCGCTGCCAGTCGTCGCGCAGCACGAAGACCTCGCCCACGGTGGCGATCCGCAGCGGTTCAGCGATCCGCTTGAGCACCGGCAGGTCGCTCTTGGGTACGTTCGCGTACCGGTTGAGCTTGTCGGCCTTGGCCTCCTCCACCGCCTTGAGCACGGTGCTCAGGTCGGCGCGCCGCAGCGGAGCCTTCTTGGTGGGGCTGGAGAGGTCGGGGTGCTCGGGGTAGAGGTGGTCCAGGAGCTTGGTGGTGATCCGGTCCAGGGCGGCGGGGAACTGGCTGCCCGCTTCCAGGGGGATGTTGAGCCCCTGCGGCAGCGGTTCGATGTGCGGGTCGGCGGGGGCACCGAAGTCGGTGCTGTCCTTGTCGACCTCGACGAGACCGTAGGCGCCGCGCAGCAGGTTCTTGATCTGCACGGTCAGCTGGCTGCGCTGGTTGTCGAGCTGGGCCCGGGCCTCACGGCGGTCGTCGCTGCTCCAGTCGGGCGCCTTCTCCTCGATCACGTTGGGCTCGAGGAGGTACTCCATCATGAGGATGCGGCGCGCGTCCTTGAGGCGCAGCGGGGAGAGGAAGGTGGGCAGCCACACCAGCCCGGGGACGCTCTCACCGAACTCCTCACGCAGGCTCTGCACCCGGTGGCGGTCCTCGGCGGGGTTGTGGTCACCGTCGTCGAAGGGGTAGTCGATGACCACCCGGACCGCGTTGCCGGCGACCGGCCGGAACTCCTCACGCCCGAGGTCGTCGGTGGAGCGCACGTTGCCGAAGGCGAGCTCGACGGTGCGCTGGGTGCCGCGCCAGACCGCGTTGGTGCGCTCGGCGCCCTGCTCCAGACCGAAGTGCTCCCACAGCAGGCGCTTGAACAGTCGGCGCAGCGCCTGGTCGTTGGCGGCCGGGTAGGCGCTGCGCATGAGCGCTTCGGTGTCCACCCGCAGCAGGTTCAGGGAGATGGTGGGGTTGGTGGTCTGGGCACCGACCCGGACCTCCCCGCACTCGGCCTGTAGGTCCTGGAAGAACCGGGTGGCCGCGGCCACGTCCTGACCGCTGTGCCGGGCCTTGATGATGCCCTGGTTGAGCGCCATCGCCCGACCGGTGGTCAGGTCCTTGAGCGCGGGCACGTTGGGGGTGAGCGCGCTCAGCAGCAGGGTCTTGACCAACAGGTCGTCCCGGCGGAACGGGGAGCGCACGCCGAGCCCGGCCACCTCGGCCTCGGTGGTCTTGTGCCGCTGGAGCAGCCAGGGGCGGACCCTGTTGAGGTAGAAGTGGCTGATCTTGGCGTACTCACCGCTGAGGTGGTCCTTGAAGGGGCGGCTCTCCCCCTCGATGAGCACGTCGAAGACGGCTCCGAGCGGCACCATCTGTCCGACGGGCAGGGTGGTGCGGTGGTTGACCAGCAGCTGCAGGAGCAGCTTGAGGGCGCTGCGCTGGCGTTGCAGCGCGTAGGACAGGTCCACCATGACGTGCAGAAGAGCGGGGCTGAACGGATAGAGGTTCCGGAAGTCCTGGGCGGTGCTGGTGTCAGCTCCGCCCTGACTGTCCAGGAGGGTGTCGATGACCTCGGCGCGGCTGTTGCGCAGGCGTTCGAAGGCGGCGTCGATCTCGGCCTTGGCCTCGGCGTCACGGGGCTTGATGAGCCGGTGCTGGACCACCTCGGTGAGGTTGGCGTCGGCCAGCTTGATGTGACCGAACCGGCCGTCCCAGTAGCTAATGGTCTGGGAGATGCCCTCGGTGCCGCCGCCCAGCCCGACCAGGTCGCGCAGATCGCGCTGGCGGGGCACGAAGCTGATGATCGGCGCGGGGCGGTGGCTGTGCGAGGACTCGACCAGCTTGGCGATCTTCTGCACCTCGGTGCTGATCCGGCCCTCGTCGCCGATGAAGGCGGTGAAGCGCAGGATCAGCTCGTCCAGGAGCAGCACGACGGCGTCGCAGCCCAGGTGTTCCTTGGCGTGTCGGCTGATGGCGGACAGGCCCTCGTCGATGCTGAGGTAGGCGTCACTGGAGTCGCCCACAGCGCCCGCGTAACGCTGGAAGGGACCACCGAGCAGGGCGCTGATCAGTTCCTCCCGCAGCGCGCGCTGGGTGGGGTCCTCGGTGTCGGGGTGGACGGCGAAGGCCTCGTCAAGCGACTCTGTGGTCCAGGAGACGGGACCGGCGAAGTCACCCCAGACGTCGTCGGCGTCCTCGCCCTCTGCTGTGTTGGCGGGCAGCTGGGCGATGAAGGCAGCGTCCCCCTGACTGGCCCGCTGCGCGCGGGCGTCCGCGAGGAACCCGTCAGCACGGTAGACGGCCGGGACCGGGGCGTCCGGGTATTCCTCGCGCACCTGACGCACGTACCCGCCGAGGATGTTGGCTTCGAGGGAGATGCTGGGGTCGATGAGGTGCGCCTTGACCTCGATGAACTTCTTCCCGGAGAGCCAGTTGTCGTGCTTGGCGAGCAGGTCGGCCAGGGCGCGCTTACTGCGGGCGTCGGGGTGGTGGTCCAAGATCGCGGAGAGCACCGAAAGGAAGTGGCTCTTACCCGCGCCGAAGGATCCGTGCAGGTAGGCGGCCTGGGACTTGTTGTCGACGACCGAGGCGCGGATGGTCTCCAGGGCTTCGTCGAAGCACTCGGCGAGCTGGGGGGTGACCACGTACTGCGCGATGGCCTGGGCCTGGCGGGTCGACGTACTCTCGGTGAGCTTGACGACCAGGTCACCGTCATGGACGGCGAGAGGGATGTCGATCAGGTCGCTGATGACTCGGCCGGTACCGCTCGAACCAGGGGAAGGGGTCGTCATCGCCAGGGCGCGCCTTTCTGCCATCTACGTCGGGTTGCGCAACCGTGTACACAGCCACCCGAACGCGGCGGGGCGCCGGAGCGAGCGCTCGGTGGTGGGCACACGGTTCCCGTTGTTACAACCGGGGGTTCCAGCCTATGCCTCCACGGTGACAGAAGTGCCCTGAGCGGTGGGCTTGTGGGGCTTCTGGTTCGGGTGATGAGGGTGGTGAGGGTGGGGAACTAAGGCTGGACCTTGGTGTGACGGTTGGGGATGGGGCTCGGTTGTCACAGTGGTGGGGTGGGTTGGCCTGCTTGGCTGGGTGAAGGAGGTTCGAGCTTCCCGCGCAGCCGGGTGGTGGGGCGTGGTGGGGGTGTGTGGCCTCGGGCAAGAGACCGACCAGTGGTGTCAAAGTCTCTCGCCCGAGGTGGATGAGGCAGTCGAAGAAGCTCAGGCCTTCTTGCGCCGTCCCCGGGTGGGCGCCGGCGGTGCCCAACCCTTCATCGTGGACTCGGTGATCCCGGTGGTGTCACGCAGTTCGGCGAGGTCGGCCCTGAGGTAATCGGCAGGGGTTTCGCCGTACTCGTCGACCTCGGTGTGCCACTGCTGCACCCACGGCAGGAGTTCGAGCATCCCGGCCAGGAGCGGAATCATCTTGTCCCGGGCGTCCTCGTCCTCGCCCTTGCCCTTGCCCCAGCCGAGCTGGTCCAGACGCTCGTGGGCCAGGGTGCCCAAGGCGTCCGCTTGCTGTGCGTGGTCCCAGCCGGCCCATCCGAGGAGGAGGGTGGGGTCACTGTCGGTTTCAGCGCCGGGGTAGGAGATGAAGCGTTCCTTGGGAACATCGAGCTTGCCCCGGTTGGACCAGAACTCGCCCTTACGGAAGTCAGCCGTCGTGTACTTGGGTGGGACGGGAATATCGAGGCGGTGTTCCTTCTCCCCGTCAGCGAGGTCAGCATTGAGCTGGTCCTCCTGGCGCTGCAGATCCCATACCTCTTCCCACTGCTTGCGCTTACGCAGACCAGATTCCTTGTAGCGCAGAGCAGCAAGGTAGGGGACGTGCTCGGTCTTCACGATCTCCTCAATGACTTCACCGAAGTCCTTGCTGGAGTCATAGAGGGCCGCAACCTCAGCGGCTTCGGGGAACAGATCACGAACCCGGTTGGCCAAAGCGCGAACTGAGAGCGGGCGGGCACGCTCATCGCCGTAGTCATCAGCAGCGAACCAGAGACGCCGATCTTCGCACTTTCCCAGGAGCCAGGTCTTGAGCGCGGCCTGCTGCTTCTTCTCCCAGGATTCGGACTGCCAACGGCGCTTATATTCGGGGCGCTCGAGCAGGTTAATGTTCTTATCCGACTCGATAATCTCGATGCGCTTTGCGACAACCTTCTTGTAGGCGTCCGGCCAGTGGTTCGGGATCTCAGTGATGGGATTGGAGTTGTGACGGGTGAACCATTCCCCAGAAGCTTCCTTCACCTCCAGCTTACGCGCGAGCACGATTTCAAACGCTCGTTCACCTAGCTTGACTGAGGGAACCTCGGAAGCCTCTGAGAATACCAACTCACCAAGTTGCTCATCGGTGATGAGTCCGTAGCGATGGTAGACGTCCCAGTCGAGCTCTTCTTGGAGCGCAATCATCCGCTCCCGAGTGGAAAAGTACTTCTGGCGAGCCTCTCCCAAATTGCTAACCGTAGACATAGCAGCCTCCGCCAGCATACCTGGCTCAAGCCCAGAAAGCTTCTGGGCGAGCAAATCCAACCTCTGAGCGCGCACTAGAGGAAGCCGTCGAGGGAGGGGAAACTCTTTAAGCTTGGTCCCAGTGAATTCATAAAACTTCTCCCATTCCTCACTGGCAATGCCACCCCCAATTCCACCACCCCCCTTGTCATGACTCACCTGCTTGATCCAGAAGCATGCTGTCGAGGAGTTCAACACACCCAGCAACTCCAGATGCTGCCCCACCGTCGACCCCTCCGGAAGCTTAATCACTGGAGCCGAACGATTAAAAACTTTCCCCCCGCAATCCAGAGAGAAATTATTATGAGTCGCCACATGAGAGAAAGCAATCAAATTTTTCGAAGAGATTCGAGACGGCAAAGAAAATGCATAATCATACCACTTGAGCCCTCGTTCATATTTATTTTTTCCAAAATAAATATTACCCCCCAACATCGACCGCCACCCCCAGCCGTACTTCTCAATCTCATCAGCACCATTACCACCATCGTCAAATGGAGCGATTACAAAATCCCCGCTTGAAATCCTCCAGTCTCGAACCGCGTCCCCAAGAACAAACGGGCGCACCGGCAGCTGTGGCAGCCTATCTCGAACTGTCGAGTCAACCACAAACACCCCATCTTCCCCAGTAATGACAGCAAATCCGATTGACTCCACAACCCGACCCAGCACAGATTCCATTGATTCAATTTTTGATGCCAGCTCAGCAGCGCCACCACCAGACAAGCTCCATGGAAATTTTTCCAGCGCAGCTCGGTCCAAATTGGCCACACTCACCCATTTACTTCCACCTTGAGGCGAAGAAATTTGATTAACGATCGCCTGCCAAACTAGACCCTGGGCCGGGTTCTTCGGCTGCTCCGGCTCACCACTGATACCGAGAACAGCACGGATTTTACTTCCGCTTCGCCACATTCTGTTCCGACCAAAGAGGATTACCGTCGGCGTTCCGTGACCAGGAATATAGGCTCCCGATGAATCGACCACATGAGTCAGGTCCACCTTGGCATGGAAGTAATCTTCAATCAGCTTCTTTCCAAACTCGCGCTTCATGAAGGAGTTGGCAGTAATTTGACCAGCATACCCGGCTCTCAGATCAGATCCACCCCCAAGCACGGCCAAATCGAAGAAGCGTTTCGCGAAAGGTGCCGATAGAGCGTATTTTCCGGAACAGACCTGCTTGTACGCACCCCGGTAATTCTGGTTCTCTTGCTTGTCTTTAACCGTAATGTAAGGAGGGTTCCCCACAACAGCGTGGTAGCTGTTCATCCCCAGCAGGTCGTATTCCGCGTATTCGCGTACGTCTTCAGTCGTGTAGTAGTGCACGCCCCCACCGAAGAGAGACCGCTGCTCTCCCGGCGCACCCCGACCATGGATCAGGGAATCACCGGTGGCCACGACGATGGGCCATTCAGGACTACTCGCACTTAGGGCCGCGACTCCACCTTCCTGCATCGCAGCGATGAGGAGGCGGAAGCGTGCGATAGCCACCGCATAGGGGTTCTTGTCCACGCCGTGGACGCTGCGCAGGCTGCGGCTGATCAGGTCCCAGTCCGACGTACCTGGCTCGGCCTCGCGCCACTTGTTGAGCAGACGTCGGAAAGCTCCAAGCAAGAAGTGGCCCGACCCGCAGGTGGGATCGATCAGGCGGAAACCCTTGCCTTCCTCCTGCTGGTAGATCCGGTTGCCGTCGAGGCCGAACTCCTTGATGGCAGGTTCCAGGGTGTAGTCGAGGATGAACTCCTCGACAAACTCCGGGGTCTGGAGCAGTGCGTACTTCTTCCGGGTGGCTTCGGACAGATCTTGGTAGAGGTCACCGAGGAAGCGGGTGTTCCACTCGGGGTCGGTGAAGTCGTGGGCGAGGTGTCCGTCCTCTCCCACAAAACGCCAGAAGTCGATGATCTGTTTGGCGGCCTGGTGGGATGGGGTGATCGTCCACATCGGGTTGTGCTGCTTGTCGAAGAGCCCCGCCATGACCGACGAGACACTCATCTGCTCGAAGGCGTGCTCCAGCCAGTCACGGTCAGTCAGCTCCGCAGCCTCGGGGTTCTCACTCCGACCCTGGAGAACCCAGGCCTCCTTCAGCTCCTGGGCGACCCCGTAGCGGTCACGCTCATCCTTCGGACCAGCGATGAACGGCTCCTCAAGGAGCCCGTTGTCCTCGCAGAACCGCAGGAACACGGTGGAGAGCACCCACGCCACCGCAGCCTGAGTGATCTGGTCCTCGCGCCACTCACCCTCCGTGATACCGACCCGCTCGGCGTCGCGCGCACGCTGGTACTCACGCTTGAGATAGGCGTCGAAGGTCTCCGGCTCCCCGCTGGGGCCAGTTCCCTTGATCGCGGTTGGGTCCTGACCTCGTTCCCGTAGGTCATCCTCCAACAGCTTGACCTGCTTCTGCAGATCCTTGAGCAGCTTGGCCTGATCGATCACAGGAGCTCCAACCACAACGAGAGGGACGGGGTACCTGTCCATTCTCGCGCGCGGAACGCCTTGGTCGCACCTGAATCCTTAGTCGCTTCGTGAACAAGACAGCGGTGGTGACCACCTCGCATCGGCAGCCACCACCGCCGCTCATACGCTCAGCGGCCGACCGGGGTCGGCTGCAGGAGACGGGTCAGGGTCTCGGCGTCCGGGACCTCGGCCAGGCCCGAGGAGGAGGCCACCCAGAACGACCCGGTCTGCTCCCCGAACCAGACGATGAGCTGGGGGTTGCGGGCCTGCACGGCGGCGGCATAGACGTGCTCATTGCGGTATTCGGCCAGATGGCCGCCCAGGCGGGGCAGGCGCTGGGCTCGGCGACGGCGGCAGGACGGGTGCTCACAGGAAGGGCAGAACGGGCCGGGCAGCGGGCCGCGCCGGGGCGGGGTCCGGTAGAGGGGGTCGCTGGAAGGTCGGGGTACGGGGATAGGATGCGTCACTGATCCTGCTTTCTGAACATGTGCAAGTGTGTGGATTTCGGGATTGGAGGGCCCGGGAAGAGCGCGGCAACGCTCTCCTGGGCCCGTTTCGCGTCTTCGGCGCGATGTGGCTGCGGGTTTAGAGCAGGGCGTTCCAGCGGCTGCCAGTCAGGTCTCCGGCGAGGAAGAACCAGACCTGGCGGGTCCCGGTGAAGCCGTTGTCACCCCAACTGGTGGCCAGGGCGTCGACCATCGCCAGTCCTCGGCCGGACTCGGCCTCGCTGTTGAGCCGCGAGGCGTCGGTGGACAGGTACTCAAAGCGGCCCGGGGTGTCCTTCTCGGTGGTCTTGGCGCCCTGGTCCCGGCAGGTCAGACGCAGACCGTTGTCGCGGCGCTCGCACTTGAGGGTGTAAACCCCGTAGGGCTCGCCCGAGCGCGAGTGGGTCAGGGCGTTGTTGGCCAGCTCGCTGCCGAGCAGGGTGAACAGGTAGCGGTAGTCGCTGCTGTGCTCGGCGGCGCAGGTGTCCAGGAAGGCCCGGACCAGGGGCATGTACTGCACCGAGCGGCCGAAGGTGTAGCAGCGGGTGCTGAAGTAGCGCATCCCGGCGCGGCCGGTGAAGTAGTGGCGCTGGTGGGCCGGGACCAACTCCGCCAAGGGCAGGGTGACCTCCGGAAGCGAGGGCATGGGGGCGGTTGCGGGCATGACGAACAGACTCCTTACGCAGGCGGAAGCAGTGAGTGGTTCGAGGGTGTGCCCGCAAGGCTGACTGACCTTCACGATTTCCCCGCGCAGGGAAAGGGGCACGGCATAGCCTGAGCAGCACAGGGCCTACCAACTGTGCGTGAGGCCCCAGTCACTGGCTACACACATCATCTTGCACTCGACATTGTCGAGAGTCAAGCACTTTGAGACATTGTCGATTTTTTCGAGTAGCCTGTGTGCATGCGCATCCCGTACAGCCCCACCCTCCGGCTTCGTCTTCTCGTCTCCGAGCTCAAGCAGGGCCGCGAACGCTCCAAGCTGACGGTCTCCCAAGCAGGCAAGGCACTGGGATGGACCGCATCCAAGATCAGCAAGATCGAGACCACGGAGACTCGTCGCATCACCGCAGGTGACCTAGACCAGCTCATGGACCTCTATAAGATCGACGACCCTTCCAAGCGCCTGGCCATGCACGCATTGGCACGCGATGCGAAGGAACGGGGCTGGTGGTCCAAGTACCGCGAGGTCTTCGGGGAACAAGCCCTGCCCGACTTCGAAGCGGAAGCGTCAGTTATCCGCAGCTTCGAAGGCTTGGTCATCCCCGGACTACTCCAGACCCCGGAGTATGCCGAAGCCCTCTTCCAGGGCGGGCGCTATACCGACGCCAAGGACATCGCCCACCGCGTGGACGCCCGCATGACTCGGCGAGAGATCCTGTCACGGCTCAGCCCAGTCCACTTTCGCGTGGTCATGGACGAGGCAGCGCTACGGCGTATGGTCGGCGACCCCTCGGTCATGGCGCAGCAGTTGGGGCATCTGCTCGACATGGCGAAGATGCCCAACGTAGACGTCCAAGTACTTCCGTTCTCCGCCGGTTCCCATGCTGCCCTGGTAGCCCCGTTCAGCATCCTGGACTTCCCCGAACACTTGGCCATGTCCATCGTCCATGTGGGCACTGTGACGGATTCAGTATTCTTCGAGCAGCCCAAGGATGTCGCGCGTTACAGCACCACATTCGGCGATATCCAGGGGACCGCGCTGAGCACCACCCAGAGCGCTCGGTTCATCACCGACGTGCTCGAATCCCTAGAGAGCGACTGATGAGCAACGAGCTAGTATTCCGCAAGAGCAGCTACAGCGGACAAGAGCCGAACTGCGTCGAGGTTGCGCACATCCCCATCGGCTTCCGGAAGAGCAGCCACAGCGGCCAGAGCCAGAACTGTGTTGAGGTCGCTGACCTGCCCTGCGGCGCTGCTGTCCGGGACTCGAAGAACCCCGCCAAGGGCCACATGCCCTTCCCCTCCGCCGAGTGGACCGCCTTCCTCTCGTCCACCCGCGCCTGAGCCCCGTCACCACGAGCCACACCCCACCGTCGGCGTCTGACCCATCCCAGGTGAGGCGCCGACGTCTTCCACACCATGCCACCACCTCAAGGAAGGCACCGCCGTGGCCACCACCACGCAGGTACGCACCTACACCGTCAAAGAGGGCCTGCTCGACGAGTGGGTCCAGCGCTGGAGGGAGGAGATCGTCCCGCTACGACTGGAGTTCGGGTTCTCCCTCGGCGGTGCCTGGACCGACCGGGAGCGCCACCATTTCATCTGGGAGATCTCCTACGACGGCCCCGAGACCTTCGCCGAGCGCAACCGCCAGTACTGGGACTCCCCCAAGCGCGAAGCGATGGCCCTGGACCCCAAGGACTACCTGGTCTCCACCGAGACCCGCGAGGTCACCCGGGTCTACTGACCCGGTTCTTCCTCCTCACCGAACGTGAGCAGGTGCGCGCGTCGCTCCTGCCGTGTCAGTGCCCGGAAGGTGCGCCGCCGTGCCACGCGCATCAACTCCTCCAAGGGCATGTGAGCGTCCCATACCCGTACGGTGCCGTCGGCCGAACCGGAGGCGAGCAGTCGTGATCCCCCGCTCCAGGTGAGGCTCAGGGCGCGGTCCCGGTGCACGCCCACCGTCAGGGGTTCGTCCCCATTCTGTGTGTCCCAGACACGGACGGTGCGGTCGTGGGAGACGGTCGCCAGACGCGCACCGTCTGGTGACCAGGCCACAGCGGGCACACGGCCGCCATGACCGGTGAGCACCCGTTCGGTCTGCCCCGTGGCCAGATTCCACACCCGCACCGTCCAATCCGCCGACGAGGTGGCCAAGCGTGTCTCGTCGGGGGCCCAGGAGACAGAGTCCACCCAGTTCTCGTGTCCGGTGAGCACGGCGCTCTCGCGACCCGTGCTCAGGTCCCATACCCGTGCGGTGCGGTCGTCGGAACAGGAGGCGATCATCCGCCCGCTTGGGGACCAGGCCAGGCCCACGACCCAGTCCTGGTGACCGCGCAGTACGGCCAGCAGAGTGCCGTCGCTGGCGTCCCACACGCGGATGCTCCGGTCCTGGGCTCCGGTGGCGAAGCGGTCGCCGTCGGGAGACCACGCCACCGACTCCACGATGGCGTCCTCATGGGCTAGTTCGGCCAGTGACTCGCCTGTCTCCAGGTTCCACAGACGAGCGCACCGGTCGATACCGCCCGAGACGAGGACTCTGCCGTCCGGGGACAGCGCTGCGTCGCGCACCGTGCCGGTGTGTCCCTGCAAGGGGATGGACTGGTCGGTACTCCGCTCCCACACGCGAACGCTCCCGTCCTCACCCGCTGCGGCGAGGGTTTCGCCCTGGCTACTGAGGGCGTTGACCGCCGTGCCTTCCGCGTGGTGGACGGCGTGTTCCACGGTTCTGGGCTCCATCTCCCACAGGCGTGCTGTGGCGTCCTCCGACCCCGTGGCCAGCCGCCTGCCGTCGGGGGACCAGGCCACGCCCCAGACGGCATCGGTATGGCCCCTTAGTACAGCGCGTTCCTCTGCGTCCTCGGCGGTGAAGACCCGGGCGGTGCGGTCGGCAGAGGCAGTAGCCAGCAGACGGCCATCGGGTGACCACTCCACGTTCCACACGCGGTCGCGGTGACCGCGCAGCAGGAGGAGCTGCTCACCTGTGGCAGCGTTCCACACCCGGACGGTGTGGTCGCCCGAAGCAGTGGCGATCCGGGTTCCGTCAGGGTGCCAGGACACGCCCTCGACGAAGTCGCGATGGCCCGCGAGCCGAACGTCCTGGCGGGCTTCGACGACGTCCCAGACGATGACGCTCCGGTCATGGGAGGCGGTGGCCAAGCGGGTGCCGTCGGGCGACCAGCGGATGCCCAGGACGTTGTCGGTGTGTCCGGTCAACTGTGCGCTCAAGCGTCCGGTCTCCGCCTCCCAAATCCGGATGACGCGATCGCGCGAGGCCGAGGCGACGTAGGTTCCGTCGGGGCTCCAGGCCACACCACGCACCACGTCGGTGGCGTCGGTCAGACGCAGGAGGGTTGCACCGGTGCTGGCCTCCCATATCCGCACGGTGTTGTCGCGGGAGGCGGTGGCCAGACGCCGTGAATCCGGCGACCAGGCCGCCATCTCCACCATCCCCAT
This sequence comes from Nocardiopsis oceani, assembly GCF_054777395.1. Lineage (NCBI taxonomy): Bacteria > Bacillati > Actinomycetota > Actinomycetes > Streptosporangiales > Nocardiopsidaceae > Nocardiopsis > Nocardiopsis oceani. The sequence goes on along the minus strand of NZ_BAAHAR010000002.1, from coordinate 64,866 downwards.
GTGGCCGCGCAGCTCCCGGAGCAATCCGCCCCGGGTGTCCCACAGACGCGCGGTGCCGTCGCGGGACGCGGTGGCGATCCGGGCACCGTCGGGTGACCAGGCCAGGTTGCGGACGGTGTCCGTGTGGCCGGTCAGGACGGCGGAGCAGTGGCTGTGTGCGAGGGCCGACAGCAGTGCGCCGCGTACGACGGGAGCGGGGTCGCACTCCTCCAGTGCGGCCAGAGTGAGGAGGACCGCCAGCTCGGGATGCTCCTCGACACCGGCCAAGACGTATTCGGCGATCGAGAGCGACACACGGCGCAGGAAACGGTGGTCGCGGCGCCGGGAAGCATCGACGAAGGCGGTGAGCGCCGAGGTTTGCTGCTCATCGTCACGCAGGGCCTCCAACCAGCGTTCGGCGGTGGCCAGCCGGGCCCCGGTGAGCAGGTAGTCGGGGTGGTGTCCCGAACTCTGCCAGTCACCCGCCCAGCGCTCCAGCTCTGCGCGCTGGCGCAGTCGTTCGGTGTGTGCCTCCACCTGTTGGCGCAGCGGAGCCCATTGGCGGAAGAGTGCCTCGTGGGCGACCTGGGCGACGGGGCCGCCGTCCTGGACATCGCTGACCAGCAGACGTGCGTCAACGAAGGCGTCAACGATGTGTCGGTCGCGTTCGTCGAGTTCATCCAAGCGCACCCGGCGGCGCGTAGCGTCGCCGCTGGTAACGGTGACGAATCGCAGCAGGATCCGGAGGATGCGGTCGAGGTCGGAGTCCGCGCGCAGCTCTGCGGTGACCTGGTCGGCGTGGCGGGTCAGTGCTCCCTCCACACCGCCGAGCGCCCGGTAGTCGGCCTGGGTGGCGGTCCCGCGCGTACCTGCGCGGATGTGGATCTCCTGCAGGAGGTAGGCGAGCAGGGGCAGGGCGTCACCGCTTCCGGTGTCTGCCGCGATCTGCTCGACCAAGCCGTCCTCGAAGCGGAGACCGGCTGCCTCGGCGGGGCGTTCGATGATCTCGACGAGGTGCTGGCGGTCGAGCGCACCTAAGGCCAGGGGGTTGGTGAACAGTTCTGCGGCCTCACCGTTGAGGAGATCGCCGAGGAACTCCACACGCAGGGTGGCCACAACGCGTAGGTGACGGTCTCCTTGCAGGGCTTCGCGCAGGGTGCGCAGGAAGAGGGAGCGGTCGTGCTCACCGCTGAGCGTGACCAGCTCCTCCATCTGGTCGATGATCAGAACGGTGCGGCGGGGTCCGCCGCCCTCGCGACGGATTTTCTGCAGCTGGGTGAGGAGCTCGCCGCTGTCACGCCGGATGCGGCGGGCGTAGGCGTCGGCGTGCGCGTGGTCGGTGGCAGCGGCCAGAGCATTGGCCAGAGCCCCGACTGGATCGGTTCCGGGCACCATGACGGGCAGCACGTTCCAGCTCCGACTTCGCAGCCGGGGCAGGATTCCGGCCTGAACGAGGGAGGACTTGCCGCTGCCGGAGGCTCCGATAACGGCCAGGAAGCGCTCGTGGGAGTCGGTACCGACAGCGTTGAGACGGCGTATGGCCTCGGTTGTCTGCGCGGTACGGCCGAAGAAGACCGCGGCCTCGTCCTCGTGGAATGAGGCCAGGCCGGGGTAGGGGGAGCGCCCCGGCTCCCAAGTGAACGAGGGAGACGGCGGGTTCTCCAGCCTGTAGGCCACGAAATGGCCGATGAGCAAGGCCGCGAGGATGAGAACCAACCCCGGCACGGCGGCCCGTTCCAGAACCTGAAGGGGAAGGGAGGTCTGTTGCCCGTCGGTGGCGAAATTGGTGACCACCCCCAGCAGACCAGCAGCCAGCACGAGAAACAGCTGCAGCATCAGTGCGAGTCTTTGGCGTCGCCGCACATCGTCTCCGAGGGGTCGCGTATTCCCGATTTCAAGGGGCGGGCACGCCCCCGGCGAGGCTACGGTGACGGTACGTCGAGGTAAAGGCGATGACCCCTTCCGGACACCCGGAAACCCTTACAGGGTAGGCACTGTGTGCCTTTTGGCGCTGCCGTCCGGGACTCGAAGAACCCCGCCAAGGGGCACATGCCCTTCCCCTCCGCCGAGTGGACCGCCTTCCTCACCTCCACCCGCAGCTGAGACCTGAAGCTGACGCGCCAGGAATCCCAACCCGATGGCGGACTCCTGGCGCAGTCGTTCCTGGCCAACGTCGGGCACGTATAGCAGTTGTCAGGATGCGTTCTGTCGTCAATCCTGGACCTGTCATGAATATCCGTGACTAGCCGAGAGGCTTGATGCCATGCGTCTGGAGTTCCTGGGTACCGACAGCCGGGACGGCGACTGCCCCACCCTGTACCGAACCGACCGGGGCACCATCGTCGTGCAGGGGTACAAGGTGACTGATCCCGAAGCTCTCGCCGACCTGCGGGACCTGGCCGAGAACGAGACGGTGGTGGAGGTCCCCGAGAAGCTCCTCCGATTCGCCGACAAGGAGAAGTCCCCATGACCAGGGTTCTCACCAAGGAAGAGTTCGCACAGCAGTTCCTGGACTTCGAGCACACCACCTGGAAGCTCGAGGTCCGCGACCGGTACAACGTCTCAGCGGAACGGGAAGAGTTCGAGTACTGGCTCCGCACCGGCGATAACTCCCTCGAGGAGAAGCACGCCCGCACCTCCACCTGGCACAGCAAGGTCCGCGACGCCCGTAGGGCGGGGAAACTCTGGCAGCGGGTCCGCGTGGTCAGTGAGCCGCTGAGCGACTACATCCGCTGGGAACACGCTGCCACGCAGTTCAACGAGGAGGCTGGGGAGGACATCCGATGGCTCCCCCGCCACCACACCGCGGTCGAGAAGCTACCGCAGCGCGACTTCTGGCTCTTCGACAGCCGGTGGGTCTGCGTCCTGCACTTCGACGAAGACGACACCCCTTTCGAGTACGAGTTCATCGACGACCCGGCGACGGTAGCCAAGCACTGCCAGTGGCGTGACATCGCCTGGCACTACGCCGTCCCCCACCGCGACTACGCCCCCGATGCACCGAAACGGTTTACTGCGTAGGTGTCCTACTCCCTCGAACGCGCCCGCCACGAGATCGGGCGGAGCCTCCGAGAGCTGCGAACCGGCGCGGGCCTGACCGGTTCGCAGCTCGCCGCGTCACTGGGTTGGAGCCAGCCGAAGGTCTCCCGACTGGAAACGGGACGCCAGACCCCTACCGGCGCAGACGTCCATGCGTGGGCCGCAGCGTGCGGGCAGGCGCGCGCGGCTGAGGAGATCGTCGCCCGTCTCCGTGTCCTGGAAACGATGTACGTCGAATGGCGTGTCCAGGAACGCGCGGGCATGCAAGGTCCGCAGAACGAGGTCCTCAGCAGGGACTCCGGGACACGGAGCCGCCGTGTCTACGAGTGCACCGTGGTGCCTGGAATCCTCCAAACCGAGGCCTATATTCGGGCTGTACTCACCCGGTATGCACGTTTTCGCGGCGTATCCGTCGGCGTGGAGGAAGCCGTTCGGAAGCGCCTCCGACGCCAGGAACTGCTCTACGAGAAACGCAGGAGATTCCGCTTCCTGATCTCCGAGGCCGTTCTCTACGCCCGCTACACCGACCGCGAGGCGATGGTGGAACAGCTCGACCGGCTCACGTCGGTATCCGCGCTGTCCAACGTGTCACTGGGGATCATCCCCTTCGAGCAGCGCGTGGTGTTCGACCCCGGGCACGGTTTCTGGATCCATGACGACGAGCTCGTCACCGTCGAGACCCTGTCAGCGGAGCTGCGCCTCACCCACCCCACCGAGGTGGAGCAGTACGCACGGGCCTTCGACTTGTGCGCACGAGGAGCCAGGTACGGCCGGGAAGCCCGCGCCCTGCTGCTACGCGCGATCGATGAGCTGACGGGCCGGTAGTCGCGGGTATTCACGTCTATGCATCAGGTCGCGCCGGTTTCCGATGCCTCGCGCATAGTCGAATATTCCGCTTCCCGCAGCACTGGCCGCTCCCTAATCTCAAGCTGGGAACAACGGAAAGGGGCGCCGGTCATGGCCACATGCTCGGGATGCAACGGAGCGAAGTACGTCTTCGTGGGCCGCGACGGATCAGGACCGTGGTCGGACAAGGAGATGATCCCGTGCCCCGACTGCAACGGGACGGGGAAAGCATGAACGACGGTATCGAGACCCTCGGGGCACGACGCGCCCGGCTCGCCGCCGGGCTGGACACCGACGAGCACATCCGGGCGGTGTTCGCGAAGGTCCCCCGCCACCTGTTCCTCCCCGACCGGGTCTGGCCGCGGGTGGTAGGCACTCACCTGGACCGGGACACCGACCCGGAAGGCTGGGCCGACCGCGCCTACGCCGATGCCCCCGTCATCACCCAGGTCAACGGGGGCCGGCGCGGGTCCGCGAACGTTCCCACCTCGTCCTCTTCCGCGCCTTCGGTGATGGCGGCGATGTTGGCGGCCGCCGGGGTGGAACCCGGCCACCGAGTCCTCGAGATCGGGACCGGCACCGGCTTCAACGCGGCCCTGCTGTGCGAACTCGTCGGCGCGGAAGGGCGCGTCGTCACCCTGGAGGTGGACCCCGCCGTGTCAGCGCGGGCGCGCCGGGCCCTCGCCGCGACCGGCTACGCGCCGACGGTTCTGCTCGGCGACGGTGCCGAGGGGCACCCGCCCGGGGCGCCGTTCGACTCCGTCATCGCCACCTGCGCGGTGGTGCGCGTCCCCGCGTCGTGGATCGAGCAGACGCGGCCCGGCGGGGTCGTCGTCCTGCCCTGGTCCCCCGGGGTCACGCTTCCCGGCGGGATGATGGCGCGGTTGGTCGCGCATCCCCGCGCGGGGCGTGCGGAAGGTCGGTTCGTCGGGGAGGCCGATTTCATGGCCCTGCGCGCCCAGCGGACCCGCCGGGGTGCGCCACCCGACGGCGGTGCAGTCGCGGATCGCACCTGGAGGATCGCGGGCGACGCACGTGAGCTGGTCCTGGGCGGCGCCGGTCCGCAACTGGCCCTGATGAACCCCGGTACGGCGATGGGTTTCCAACCCGGGAACGCCGGGCACAGCTGCGTGTGGCTCGCGGCAGCGGACTCCAGCTCATGGGCGCGTCTGCACCCGGACGGGCAGGTGGAACAGGGCGGGCCGGGCAGGATCGGCGAACAGATCCTGACCTCCCACGAGTGGTGGCGGGCCCAAGGAAGCCCCGACCTGACCGAGTACGGGCTGACCGTGACGAGCGGGGACGAGCACCGCGTATGGCTGCGAGACCCTTCCGGCCCCAGCTGGGTGCACCCCACAACCCTCAGTCCGGGGCCTCCCCTTCCCCCGCCAACAACGCAAGGATGTACCCCGGCCTGCGCAGATCCGCCCGCGTGAGGCGGACGACACGCACCACGGGGTAGAGCCTCCGCAGCGCGTTCTGCCGTTCCCGGTCCCCGGCCAGCGCACGCGGGGTGCTGTACGGCCCGGTCGCGGGCGCTGCGGCTGCTGCAGCTCCTGCTGCCTGGCATCGCGCGTATGCGTGCGAGAGGCGACTTTGGCCGAGGCCCAAAAGCTCCGCGGCGCGGTGAGGTGGGTTGGCCTGTTCCTGCCCGCGCGGGTCGCCCGCCTGGAAGAGTCGGTAGGGACCTTCCTCGCCTTGGCTCTGCTCAGGCGCCACGTCACCTGGTGCCACGGGGTCGCGGCCGAACCCGTCGAATTCCACGCCTGGCTGCGGACCACAGACGGAAGCCTCGTCGCCGAACCCGCATCCACAAGGCGTTTCCAAGCATGACTGACCGTTCCAGCACACCCCACGACCCCAAGGAATGAACGCGCATGAGTGAACCTGTGCTCTGGCTGCACGGCGACAAGGCGGGCATCGGACCGATCCGCCCCGACCTGGTGGAGGACTACTGGAGGTGGGAGCAGCAGATCCCCACGATCGTCGGATACAACCGGCAGACACCCCAGCAGATCGCGACCACACGGGAGATCTACACGACCGCTTACGAGGCCTCGTCCGACCGGCAGATCAAGTTCACCGTCTACGCCATGGACGGGACCGAGCCGGTTCCCGTGGGGACGGCCATGCTCATGCTCGACCTGGGTCTGGACATCGCCGAATACACCGTGGCCATCGGAGCCCCCGAAGCCCGAGGCAAAGGAGTGGGCACCGAAGCGACTCTTCTGGTGTTGGATTACGCCTTCCACGTCACCGGACTGGAGTGCGTCTACCTGACCGTCCTGGAACCCAACACCGGAGCGATCGCCGCCTACGAGCGCGCGGGCTTCCAGCGCCAGGGGGTTCGCCGCAACTCCAACAAGTGGCTGGGTCGCCGCGTCAACGAGATCCACATGGACGCCGTCCCCGCGGAGTTCCCCGGACCCTCCCGCATCAAGCAGCAGTTCGGCGATCGCACCTGATGCTCATCGTGCCCCGCACACTGTTCACCGGACTCATCCCTGATCGAGAAGGTCACGTACCAGGACGTGGATATCGGTCCACGGGTTCTTGTCCCGTGGATGGATTCCTTCCCCGTGCCGCTCAACCAACTGTTCGGCGCGCCTGATCGCCTCTCGCTGCGGATCCCCCATGAAGTGTCCGGGGTCGAAGTCCTTCCCGTCTGTGAAGCAGCAACGGAGACCTCTCATCTTGGCGATGGCATCCTCCGTTCGCATGTAGCCACCAACATGGTTCCCTTGGTGGAGGAGAAGCCAGAGCTCAAAGCACGGGTTGACATAAGCGATCCTGATCCCGTTCTCTTCGGCCAAACGGGCAGCCTGGTCCAGTGACCCATGGGGTTCGGGTGCTTCGACGTCAACGACGCACCACACTTCGTCGTATTCCCCGCCCTGCCGCTTACGTCTGCGGTGCGTCGAGTTCTGACGCTTTAGGGCCGCGTTGACCAGGGCATACGGCTCCCCGTGCTCTCTCCCCAGATCGATAACCACGCCCGAGAAGCGAAGCTCGGCTTTCAGCTTCTTGAAGTAGGTCGTCCCGCCATAGGTGTCCTCGCAGAAGATGAGATACCTACGACCAGGATTCCTCGACCGAACCCTTTTCGGCTGGAGGGATTTACTGCCCCTCGACTTATTCGACGCCACTCTCGAAAGCTACCGCATGACCAGAGACGAGACGGGCAAGTTCGTCCCCGATATCGTCGTCGAAGAAGGGGACAGCCGAAAAACCACCCAAAAGATACTTTTTCAGTACATCATCACGATCATCTCGCACCTTGAACTCACGTAGGGCGACCAGTCCAGATGAACCATCCGCGCCCTTCACCGTGAACCATGCCTGGTCACGGGTCAGGTACCCGAAGGATCGACGGCTCAGCAACGTGACATCGTGAGTGTTGAAGACCAGCTGTGCACCGAGCGGGTTGGTCTCCGGTTCCGAGAAGAGCCGGACCAGTTGCCCGGCGAGATTCGGGTGAAGCTGAGCATCCAGCTCGTCCACGACGAGCACCCGTCCCTCCAGCAGAGCCCGGACCGTCACACCGATCAGCGCCAACCAGGTCTTCGTTCCCTCCGACTCCACTTCGTGCGGCAGTTCCACATCGTCGCCAGAGGTTCGGTGCGCCACAAGGATCTCGGTGTGCCGCCAACCCTCCAGATTCGCCGGTGGCCCATCGGGACGAAGCGCTTTGAAACCCGCCGCGAAATGGGCCGCGGCTTCCTGGGGCATCTCCTGATCCTCCGCGCGGATACCGGTGATACCCAGGTCCGCGTATCTGAGCAGAAGCATACACAGCTCTGACGCCGATCCTGACAGCATGCGCAGTGTCAGGTCGAGACGGGCTCCTTCGTTTGCGTCAAAGGCCATGGTCATCTGATTGACCCAGTCATAGACACGGGTAAGCAAGGGGTGATTACCAGCAGCACCCGCTGACACGAAGAGGCTGTTGGGCCGTACGGACTCCCTGACCATCTGGGTTCGTTTCCCGAAACCCTTGCGCAAGCCGGGACCGAGCTCGATCTCCTGCGGCCCGTGCCGTTCGAAGAGTATCCGCATCCGCCCGTGTGGCCAGCTGTACAGCCATTCGCCGGTCACCGAGGCGTCACCCACCTCGAAGCCGTACTCAAAGCGAACCCCGTCCTGGACGAAATCGAAGGAGAACTCCGACGAACGGCTCGCCGACTCCTCGTCCAAGGCGAAGGGAGCCCGGTTGGTTCCACCCCGTGGGTTCCATCCGTTGTGCGAGAACCGGACCGCATCTCGTGCGTACCTCATCGCCCGCATCAGATTGGACTTGCCCGAGGCGTTGGCCCCGAAGACCCCGATCACTGGTAGAGCCTGCAGAGCCGTGCCGGGGATGTCCCGAATCGCCAGATCGTCATGGTTGTCCGCGGCAACAAGACTCAGCTCCTGTTCGTCCCGGATGGATTCCCAGTTCGTCACACGGAACCTCAGCAGCACGACTGCCCCCTCCCAACGCACTCGACAGCGCTCTTCGGTGGCAACCGTAGCCCGCGAAGCTTGCTTCCATGCATCTTTTGCACATCGATCCTGGAGAATTTTTCCCAGATCTAGGCTTTGACAGCCGCCCCGTGGTTGCTTTGATGCATACAGAACGCTCAAGACCGAACATGTGCCGCTACTGACCAGGCAGTGAGTCAGCGCCCTGCAGGCCATCGCGCTGCCCCTGCTGATGCTCCGATCAGCAGAGGTAGCGCGGACCCTCAGCTCACCAGCGTCGCCTCCGGGGCACTGAAGCCCCTCGGAAGCAGCACCTGCTCCGAATCGGCGATGATGCCCGCGGGGTGACCGTCCAAGGTAGCCGGGGCCTGAGGGCCGCGCATGGGGCAGAGAATCCACAGGCCATACGGGGCGCGGTTGGCCTCGCGGGCCTCCTGGATGAGGCGGCCGAGCAGGGCGCGGCCCGCGTCGTAGCGGGCCAGGGGCGTCGCCCGGTAGAGCACGACCACGCCCTGGCCGGTGGGTGAGTCCGCGCTCGCGGTGCGGATCCGGTCGCCCAGGTGCTGGAAGACCTCCTGGAGCAGGGTCTCGAAGGGTCGGGGCCGGGGCTGACTGTTGTCGGCCTTGGCCAGGTGATCCCAGGTCAGGCCTCGGCCCTTGGCGTCCATGACCTCGTCCACGACCTGGACGAACTCGGTGGACACGTCGAAAGGCACCGCGCCCGGCACGCGGGTGAGCATCTGGGCGGAGCGCTCGGTGTCGGGCAGCCAGGTCTTGAGCGCGCGGTAACCGCCCCGCTGGACGGCTTGTTCCAGGCGCTGCCAGGCCTGCAGGGAGGCGGTGTCCACCTGGTCGGGTGCGCTGTGGTGCCCGGTGTGGGTGGACGGTTGGTAGGTGGTGAACTCCGGTTCCAAGTACCAGCAGACGGTGTCGTTGACCCTCTCCTCACGGAGTTTGGGGTGCCTGCTCTTGAGCAGGGCGTACAGCTGTTTTCGGCTCGGTTCGGGAAGGGCCGGGAACCGGGACCGGACGCGGTCGCGGATCTGTTCCGGCGTGATCCCGGGTTTGCCCAGGTACCCGATGGCCTGCGTGATGCGCAGGGCCCGCTCCAGGTCGAGATCGACCGGGTACAGCTCAAGGCGCGGGGTCGCTTCGGCCCGCTCGGAGGCAGCGGCGGCCAACTGCACCAGGTCCGTGTCGGAGAACGCCTTCATGCCCTCCGGTGCCTCCGCACCGCGCAGGACCTCGCGGACCGTGCGGGGGCCGGGCAGGGCGTCGGATCCGTCGAGCGCGACCAGTTCATCGGCGCGCTCCCCGAGCGCTTCGGCGTAGTCGAACAGGTCGCCCTCCACCGGAACGAGGGGGTCGTTGTCGATGACCTGGGCGACCATCACCCTGCGGGGGTAACGCCGCGCCACGAAGCGCTGTTCGCTGCGTTGCTCCTCGAACTCCACCACCGCGCGCACCGTGGCGAGGGCGTACACCGAACGCTCCGCTGTCTCCAGGGTGGAACCCCGTGTGGCCAGAAGCTCGGAGGCGATCTGTCGCACTTCCCGGAGCCGGTTGTTGTCGTCGAGGATCTCCACCACGTCGTCACGGACCGAGCCGAGCAGGGACGCGTTCTTCCCCCAGTAGGCGAAGGCCTCCTGGAGCGCTTCCTCCACCCGCTCCGCGGGCAGCTCCAAGCGTCGGGCGATCTCGCGACGGGTGGGCCACCAGTCCAGGAAGCCCTGCCTGCCCTCGGGCATGCCGAGCAGCTCGCGCGCCACCCGGACCCACCAACGGTTGGCGTCGGTGGTGTTGGGCAGCAGCTGCCGGATCACCTGGTCGAGCAGAGCGTTGCGCTTGACCTTGTCGTCTGCGCCACTGGGCAGTTTGGCCTTGGCCGGAACGGCGTACTCGGCCACGTCCAGGTGCTTGCGCCAGTACGCGGTGGCGCTGCTCAGCTCGTTGCGGATGCTGCGGGTACTCCCCCGCATGTGCGTGATGCCGCGCACCGGTTTACGGAGGAGCTGCCCCACGGTCTCGCAGCGCAGGATCCGTTGGGCGGTGTCCACCGCGAGCGGGGTGAGCCCGGACAGGTGGAGGGGGGTGTCCACCGTGGCGCTTTCCTGGTTACGCCGACGGGTCTTCTCGTCCTCCACCGGGCTCTCGGCCGCCGCCTTAGCGAGGAAGGATGCCTGCCAGGCGGTGCGCATCTCCGCGAGCGTCGCGAAGCGCTCTTCGCTACGTCGGTGCAGAGACCTGTGAAAGAAGCTCACCAGGGCGTCCCGGCTCTGCTTGGGAAACGCCTCCTCGGCCAGGCGGGGAACCTGCACGTCCTCCGCGAGGAATTCTGGGTCTATGCCCTCCTCATCCCAGACGGGAAGCTCACCGGTGACCATCTCGTGGAGCGTGACGGCCAGCGCGTAACGCTCGGCGAACTCGTCGTAGGGGCGCTTCTCACCTAGGAAGGGGTCCAGGTATCCGCGGGTACCCGACGAGGTGTGGGTCAGCGGCGCCCTGGCAAGGGAGAAGTCGAAGAGCATCAGGCTCCGTGCCTGTTTGGGGATCTCCCGCACCCCCAGGTTGGCGGGCTTGATGTCCCGGTGCAGAATCTCCTTCTCACCCAGGTATTCGAAGATCTCGAACAGGTGGCGGCCGAAGGCGTCGAGTTCGCCGCTGGTGAGCGCGCCCTCCTTCCCGAGGAACTCCGCGAGCGTCTGCTGGCCGGCCCGTTGCAGGACCAGAACAGTGCGTTCCCCGATCTCCTGGAGCCCGGGGTCCGCGTCCTTCTCCGCGCTGTCCATGGAGACGATGCGCGGGTGGGAACCCACGGCGCGCAGAGTTTGCGCTTCGCTGCGCAGAGCGGCGGCTGCCGCGTCGGTGTTCAGCGCCACCTTGTAGACGACCTCGCGCCCGGTGCGCTCGTTACGCATGAGCAGGGCCCGGGAGGTGGCCCCCTTACCGAGTACCTCACGGACCTCCCAACCCGGGGTGATCTCGTCGCCGGTTCGGGCCACCAGGGGATCGGTGGTGACCTCGGGCAGGGTCAGGCGCTCCTCGACCTCGTCGAGCATGCGCAGGAAGGCCTGCACGGTCGCCAACCGGTCGTTGGGGGAACGCTGAGTGGACTCGCGCACCAGCGTGTCCAGCTGCGGCACGATGTCGTCACTCACCGCTGCGGGGGTGAGGCAGCCGTGCTCCTGGATGGCCTGGCTCAGCTCAGCCCGGTTCCGGGCCGGTGGGCGGCCCGTGAAGACGAGATAGGTGAGAGCGCCGAGTCCGAACAGGTCCTGAGCCGCCGCCCGGCCGGCGAAGTCGGGAAACTCCGGAGCCAGGTAGACCTCTGCCGCCCTCTCCACGTGCGCGGCCAGGGCGCGCTTGCCCAGCGCCGACTCCAGGTGCTCGGTGGCTCCGCCACTGGAACTGACGTGGGAGGTGCGGTTGCCGCGCAGACGCAGGCTCTCCCGGGCGGCCACCTGCCAGTCGGCGATGTACAGGCGGGGGTAGTTGCCGTCCATCTCCACCCACACGCTGCGGGCGGCTAAGGCGCGGTGGTAGAGCCGGTTGCGGTGGGCGTGGTTGACGGCCTCCGCCAGCTGGCGGACCATCACCATCCGGGTGTCGACGTCCAGTCCTTCACCGTGTTCGGCGATGAAGTGGTCGAGACGCTGCCAGGACTTGTGGTGCCGGAACGCGATGGCGGGCCCGAGATCGGCGCCGCCCTCGTCGATGAGCCCGAAGTACTCGGCTTTGACGATGCCTTCGTGGGAGATGCCCTCCAGGGACATGTACTCACGCTTGGCGGCGCGTTCCACCGAGCGGAGTTCGTCCTCGGAGGGGTTCTCGCCGTAGTGGAACAGGCGCACGCGGCTCATACCGCCGAGCCTCTGGTGTTCGGCCTTGAAGTCGGTCCAGGTGGGACCGCTGTCGAAGGAGCGCTTCTCCAGGGTGTACTCACCCAGTTGCAGAGCCCGGTCCATCGGCATGATGCCGATCTTCTCCATGAGGCGGGTGACGTGGCGCAGGAACCTCGGGTCGACCCGGCTGTGAGGAGTGTCGATCAGCCCATCAGACACTCCGGGCAGGCCGGTCTGCTTCTCCAGGCCGTTGCGCCCGTAGACATTGGCCTTCTGGACCTCGTCGAAGGCACACCGCAGGCCAGGGTCGGAGAGGAATACCCCGGCCTCAATGAACGGAACCTGGACATCGAGGCCGAGTTCCTGCGCCGCCCACCGGAGACGGTTCTTGAGCTCCTTGGCCTTGAGGTCGGTCAGGTGCAGGGGGTTGCTGAAGGTCCGGCGACGCCCGTTGCGATCGGTGAAGGTCCAGTCGGATCCTCGGTTGGTGGCCCGCCCGGGGTGGCTCTTGATCTCCACCAGGTAGGCGCCGGTGGGGGTGACGGCGAAGAGGTCGCACTCACGGATGCGCTGGTTGCGGGCGGTGAAGGTGAACCCTGCCCAGGCGCGGTAGTTCCCGGTCGTCGGGAACTTCTCCCGGATGTGCTCCAGTGCGGCCTGCTCCCAGGGGAACTCCGAGGGTTTGCCCCACCATCGGTTCGCCATCCGGCCGCTCCCTCTCCCGTTTTCTACCTGTCCGACTGCCCACCCAGCATAGAGGTGGCCGACGACACCGATTGCTGGCTGCTGGGGAACCGGGTGGATGGAGGGAGGAGGGCTGGCGGGAGCGCGGATGGCAGTGGGCGGGATGGTGCATGTGCCGACAGCGGATCTCAGGGGCCGACCGGTCCGGGGCCGCCTGTCCCGGACCCCGTATCCGGCATCACCCGAGCACGGAGAAGACGAAAGCTGCCACCGCGGTAACCGCGACCACCGTGGCCGGGACGGCCGTCCCGGCCAACCGGATGGCCGCGGACCACGGCTTGCCGTCTTCTCGGGTGACCAGAGCTGCGGCCAGGGCGACTACCAGGCTCAGTAGAGCGATAACGGCGAAGAAGGCGAGAACCACGAGAACGTGGGAGGTCATGGGCGGGAGGCCCCTTTCTTGGGGGGTAACGGAACGTCACGGGCAGGGGCACGGTGCGGTCCGCGGAGCTGGGCGGGACACAGTCGCGGTGTCGGACGGTCCCAATGTAGCGGCCAATCTCAGCACGCACAAATAATTAAAGCACTCATGATGTAGATTATGCTCAGATCCGAGGCCGAGGACCACCCCACGGCGGCATATTCGCGACCATGAGCAGGACACATCCATCATCGAGAAGGCAGGGCATGGCTTACGCGTCACTCTTGAGAGAGCTCCGCTCACTTACGCTCCACGTCCTCGACGACTTCCGAGGAACCGTCTCGGCCTCCTCGACGGCGTGGCGCGACATCGAGTGCGCCGCCGCCATGTGGGCCCTCGCCCCGACGTTCGTCACTTTCTGTGAGCAAGAAGGGCTCGTGGACACCACAGTGCTGGGCCTGGGCGAGCCCTCTGACCCGGGTCCCACGCACGGATCGGGCCCCACGGAGGAAGCGGGCGTTTCGGACATCAGCCGTCCGCACGAAGATCCGGTACACACAATCGAACAGGCGATGGACAGCGTGGTTCGGGAACACCCCGTCTTGGGCCCCGCTTTCTCCCCCGACACCGGATCGTGGCGGACGTACCGACCGAGTGCGGCGGTCGCCCACCGCTTGCTGACCTACCTCAGAGGGGACGGTCGCGAGGCCATGAAGGAGGCCACCAAGGCCCACGCCTCAGGCTCAAGCGAGGAATCGAACACAGAGCCCTTCGGGGGGCTGTACCAGGAACTGTCGGAAACCGCGCGCAAGATGGACGCCCTGCTCACCACCCCGGGCTTCGTCATCGACGAGATCCTGCGCCAGACGCTGGACCCGGCGTTGGAGGAGGCCGCGCCCGTCACCGAGCACGGGATCCGAGTCATCGACCCCGCATGCGGCTCCGGCGGCTTCCTACTGAAAGCCCTGCACCGGGTGTTCGACCAGGTCCGCGCCGAGGACCCCGGACTCTCCGCGGACAGGGCGGTCGAGATCGCCCTCTCCTGTGTCCACGGAGCCGACCGGAACCCGATCGCGGTCATGGTCAGCCGGTTCCGGCTGGCGGTGGAAGCTCTTCGGCTCTCCGGAAGCGTCGGTCGGGCCGAAGAGGCGAACTGGCGGGTGATCGTGGTCGAGGCGGATTCCCTCCTTGAGGGCGAGGGTGCCCCCTCCCCGGATGGTCGCTTCGCGCCTACACCCACCCAACCGCCGTCCTCCTGGCCGACGGCAGCCAGGGAAGCACACGTGCTCGCACGTTCCTCCTACGACGTCGTGGCCGTCAATCCCCCCTACATCACCCCCCGGGACAAGCAGCAGGCCGAGGCCTACCGCGGCGCCTACCCGAGCGCGCGGTCCAGGACCGTCGCCATGACCGTGCCCTTCACCGAATGCGCTTTCTCCCTTGCGCGCTGGGACGGCCACGTCGGCCTGATGCTGGCGAATTCCTTCTCCCAGCGGGAGTTCGGCAAGCGCCTGGTCGAGGGGTTCCTGCCCACCGTGAAGCTGGACCGCATCATCGACACGTCGGGCGCATACATCCCGGGGCACGGAGTGCCCACGCTCATCCTCACCGGACGCAACCGAAAGCCCACCCCGGGATCCCTCGTCACCGTGGTCGCCTGCCTGCGCGGCGAGCCCACCCTTCCCGCCGAACCCGAGCACGGCAAGGTGTGGACCTCGATCCGGGGGCGACTGGCACGCGTTCCCAGCGAGGACCCGTGGACCGTCTCACAGGAACGGCCATTGGCGGACTACCGCTCGCACCCGTGGCAACTCGCCTCTCCGTCCACCGAGACGCTCTTCCGATCGCTGCGTTCACCACGGACCCTGGGCGACCAGGTACAGCGCATCGGGTACGTCGCCAGCACCGGCGCCGACGACCTGTTCACAGCTTCCCCGGCGTCAATGCACCGCTGGGGAGGCGAGGACTCGGCGACCATCGACATCATCACCGGTTCGGAGGTCCGCGACTGGCAGGCCCGGAGTGAACAGGTCGCGTTCTTCCCACGCGACCGGACCGATCGTTCCAAGCTCGTGGACATCGACGATCTGCCGGGGCACCGGAGGCGGCTGTGGCCTTACCGGACACCGCTCGAAGACCGCCTCCGCACCACTGGCAAAGCCTGGTACGACTGGCATCAGCTGACGGCCAACCAGGACGCGTCTCCGTGGTCGATCATCTTTCCCTGGGTGGCGTCCCACCCGCACTTCGCCCTCAGGAAGGCCGACAACGCCCCGCTGAACTCGGCTCCCGTCATCGAGCTGCCGTTGTCCGTGTCCGAGGAGGACGTGCTCGGTCTCCTCGGAGCACTCAACAGCTCCGTCGCGTGCTTCTGGTTGAAGCAGGTCAGCAACGCCAAGGGGAACCCCAGGGAAGGGCAGCTCAGGTCGGGTGACACCTGGGACACCATCTACGAGTTCACCGCCACTCGGATGAGAGACCTGCCCCTGCCTAGCCAGACCGATACGGAGCTGCCCCGCAGGCTCGACGCCTTGGCGTGCCAACTGCAGGAAATAAGCGCTCAAGTCGCTGACTCCGCCTCTGTACCCGCAGGTGATCGGATCGCCCAGCTGGGGCGGGAGTGGAACGACACCCTCAGGCGCATGGTGCTGCTGCAAGAGGAACTGGACTGGCGCCTGTACGAGGCGTACGGGCTCGTCTCCGCGGAAAGCCCCACTCATGTGTCCCCCGGGGCACTCCCCGACGGGATCGACCTGGGCCACCGCGCATTCGAGATCGCCCTAGCCCACAGGATCGCGGACGGAGAAGAGGAAAACGACTGGTTCGCCAGACACGCCGCGACGCCAGTGACAGAACCTCCCGCGCACTGGAGCGCGGAGTACCGCCACGCCGTTACAGAGCGCGTAGCGGCTCTGGAGTCCACTCCTGCCCTGAAAATCCTGGAACGGCCGGACTTCAAACACCGCTGGACCACCCCCTCCTGGGAGCGAGTCTGGCGCCCTGTCGTCACGTCCTGGCTGCTGGACCGCTGCGAGCGCCGGGAACTCTGGTATACGCAGGAGGCGGACGGCACCGAACGGCCGACCAGCCGCACCCTCGCCGAACTGATCGCCCTCCTCGAGGACGAGCCAGGGGTTACCGCGGCGGCGGAAGTTCTCAACCCGGACTCCTCCCTCAGAGAGCTGGTGCCCGAACTGCTGGCCCCGGAACACGTCCCGTTTCTCCCCGCGCTCCGCTTGCGTCCCAAAGGGCTCAAGAAGCACGCAAAATGGAAGCAGCACTGGGCAGAGCGTTGGCGAGCGGAGCACCCCACGGACACAGGGGACACCTCGGAGGGAACATCTGAGAGCCAGGTGACTCCCACACCGCCGAAGTTCACGTCCGCCGACTTCCTGAGGAGTTCCTACTGGGCCAACCGCGGCAAGTTCGACATGCCGAACGAGCGGTTCATCTCCTACCCCTCCGGCACCTCATCCGGGCTCTCACCCACGAGCGTTATCGGGTGGGCAGGCTGGGACGCTACCGAACGGGCCGAAGTCCTGGTGGACATCATCGACAGACACCTGGCTCCCCCCGCCGCCCCGGCCGAGGCCGTCACCCCCCTGCTCGCAGGGCTGGCCGAGGTGCTGCCCTGGGCCGATCGAGTCGCGGCGGGTATCGGCCCGGTGGCCGCTCGGGATGGCTCCGCCAGGCTCCAAAGGCGTTTCGAGGAGTTCCTGACCGGGCTGGATCTGACGGAGGAAGAGCTGGTCTCCTGGGCACCGCCCGCCCCCCGGCGGGGTCGCCCGCCGAAAAGAGCAACAG
Organism: Nocardiopsis oceani; assembly: GCF_054777395.1. NCBI lineage: Bacteria > Bacillati > Actinomycetota > Actinomycetes > Streptosporangiales > Nocardiopsidaceae > Nocardiopsis > Nocardiopsis oceani. The sequence goes on along the minus strand of NZ_BAAHAR010000002.1, from coordinate 47,790 downwards.
GCTGAAGTGCCTCGGACCACACAACCCCGCAGGCTCGCACCGCCACAAGCCCACCGTCCGCCCACCTACGTCGGCGCCTTACCCTCCCCGGGAGGTGAGGCGCCGACGCTGGGAACCCCTACGTGACACGCGACACCAGCCCGACCTGACCGAATACGGGCTGACCGTGACGGGCGGGGGCGAGCACCGCGTATGGCTGCGAGACCCTTCCGGCCCCAGCTGGGTGCACCTGCCCGCCCGAGCGTGAGCGCTCAAGAAGTGCTCGAATGTCACCCGGAGCGAGAAAACACCGTCACTCGGGAGTAGCGGCGGACGACGGGCGGCGGGCTCCCAGGACGCTCAGTGCGCACAGCACGCCGTAGCCGCCGGCGACCATCAGCGCCGCCTTGCGGTCCGCACTCGTGGGAAGGCTGGTTCCCATGATGACGGCGTCACCCACGTCGGAGGCCACCCGGATACCGATGGCGGTGAGCAGGGGCCACCCCGCGGGCGCGACCATCATCGCGGTACCGCAGGCCAGGTCCCGCGCGAGCATGGCGCGGCTGAGTACCTGCACCTCTTCATCGGCCTCGCCGTCCGACAGGCCGATGGCGTCGGTCATCGTCTCGGGATTGACCAGGACGACGACGGCGTAACCGACCGTGGCCGCGCCCATCACCCGGGGAAACGCGCGCAGGGCGAACCTGCCCGCACGGGACCAGGAGGCGGCGGAGCTCCCCCGACGGGCGGGGTCGTGTTCGCGGGACATAGCACACACATCCGTTCTCTCGGTGACGCGAGCCATCGCGACGCCGCCCGTGGTGCGGCGTCAGTGCTTCGGTCTGTTCGCCGCCATCGCCCACCGGACGCCGCGGACCACGGTGTGACCGGCCACAGGCCCGACAACGGAGCCCAGACCGGCAGGATCAGTGAGGGCCAGCTCGCGGCGCGCCCACGGCGGCAGCTCGGCGACGGCACCGGCGGCCAGTGCCGCGTAGGCGGGGCGGACGGCGACTGGCAGGGGCGGGCGGCGCAGCAGGAAACGGGCCGTATCCCGAGCCGCTGGGGTTCCTTCCAGCTCGGGGCGGTAGGCCGACAGCCACGCGCGCAGTTCGGCCATGTCACGCGGCGGGTCGACCACGCCCAGCGCCTCGGCGACCCGGGCGGCGTCGGCCACGTAGGCGTCGCGCTCGGCCCGGTCCAGGGGCTGCTTGCCGTAGCGCTGGTGGCACTGGAGGAAACTCGCCACCTCGGCGACGTGCACCCAGCCGAGCAGGTGTGGATCGTCGGCGCGGTAGTCGCGTCCGTCGGGCGCGGTGCCGCGCACGCGGGCGTGTACCCCGCGCACCCGTTCGACGGCGCGGGTGGCGTCGGCGTCGGTGCCGTAGGTGGTCACGGCCATGAAGGTGCTCGTGCGCTGCAGTCGGCCCCACGGGTCGCCCCGATAGCCCGAGTGGGCGTCGACCGCCGCCATGGCCAGGGGGTGCAGGGACTGGAAGAGCAGCGCGCGCAGCCCGCCGACGAACATCGCCGCGTCCCCGTGCACGCGCCGGATCGGCCGGTCGGGCCCGAACCAGCGCGGCCCCGGAGCATTGTGGATGCGGTCGCGGTTTGCCGGTCCCTGGGGTCCGGCCACACGGGCGAACAGCCACGCGCCCACCCGGGCGCGCGGCGACCGCGCGGCTGTTCCTCCCGTGGCGGTGGATTCGCTCATAACCCCAGTATGCAGTCCACCGTGCGGCCCCACCGGTCCGGCTGCTCTTGGTACACGCTGCTCACAATTATCACGTTTTCCAAGATACTCTGATTTCGAGTAAAGTGAAAGGGCAACAGTTCCGGTGGGCTCATGCCTGACCGCGCTGCGCCCGAGCACGTGCCGAAACCCCGCCGACCAGGAAGGAGACATGACGACGACTACCCAGAGGAAGACCCCGTCGCTCAAGGCGTCACTGCTGGCCGCGGCTCTGTTCGCCGCGGCGGTCACCGCGGCAGCGCTGATCGGAGTGCTGTCCAACACCGGCACCTCGGCTGACTACGCGGCCCTGCAACAACCGGAGTGGGCTCCTCCGTCGTGGCTGTTCAGCCCCGTGTGGACGGTGCTGTACGCGATGATCGCCCTGTCCGGCTGGATGGTCTGGCGCCTTCGCGGCTGGCGCGGCGCCCGGGTCGAACTGTCGCTGTTCGCCGCCCAGCTGCTGTTGAACGCGGCCTGGACCCCGCTGTTCTTCGCCGCCGGGCTGCGCGGCACGGCACTGGTCGACATCGTCCTCCTGGTCGCGACCCTGGCGGTGACCATCGCTCTGTTCGCCCGCGTGTCCCGCTGGGCCGCGGCCCTGCTGGTGCCCTACTGGACCTGGACGGTGTTCGCGACCGCGCTCAACTTCTCCATCTGGCAGCTCAACACCGGCGCCTGACGCAGCACCGGCACCACTCCCCGGCTCGGCCGCGCCTGCCAGATCGATGCCGAAACTGGCATAGACCTTGGTGGTGCCCTCCCCGCCAGGTCCGCCTCCGCCTGGTCATTTCGTGACTAAGTCCCCTTGCGCAGCATCCGATGCTTCTTTACAGTCGGACCATTTTGGCCACACGGATATCGGCATAAAACCATCCCAAACAGCCGCACGAAAAACACACACCCCTGCCACGCAAACCTCAAGAACAGACCATTCTCCAACGACGAACGATGGACCTGAAGGCGCTAGAAGCACTGCCCCTGAGGGGATGCGGCTGCCGGGGACACAGATACACAACTCTCACCGGACGATTCGCCATACCCGTGTTATTTTTCTTGCAGGGCGTACTCACCCCCCGACTGGAGTACGTGGGAAGGGAAGCGATGGCAGGTCACTGGGAGGCGTACGCGACGGCGGAGATGAAACGCAGGCTCGGAGCGTCACCCGCCGAACTGGGCAACACGGACCGTCTCGGCAAATGCCCGGATATCTGGGAACTGGACAACGGCGACATCGCGGTGATCGGCAGCGACCTGACCGACTCCTACGCCCCACGCCTGCCCGAAGGTGTGGCCATCGCGGAGAACGAACGGCTGGTTGTCATCCCCCGGTCCACCATCATCTCAGCGAAATCGGACATCCCCGATGCTTAACACCATCAACTCCATTCCCGGTGACCACCTAGGACTCTCCGACTACGACGATGACTTCGAGGAGCGTTTCCAATCGCTCCGCAACGCTGACGTCTGGAAACTCGAACGGCAGCAGGTGTTCCACGAGCCGGAAAGTGAGAGCTGGATGGCCTTCCTCCAGGGCCGCCGGGAGGAGTCCCTGCGTCTGATGGAGGCTGGTCGCCCCGCGCTGCGCAAGCTGTTCGAAGGACTGACACAGATCGGGTGCAAGGCTCGGCGAGTCCGCGTCGTCGAGAAGCCCTTCTCGACCTACCTGCTGTGGGAACTGCACTCCGCACGGATCCGAGCACAGTGCGGCGAGGACATCCGGGTCATCACCCCGGAGGCGCTCTCGGCCTTCGAACAGGAAAACCCCGTCCCGGAGATCGTCATCCTCGGCGATGAGGTGACCTACCGGATCCTCTACGACGCTCAGGGCGAGGCAGAGGGAGCGGTCCGCTATACCGGTCCCGCCGTCCTCGAACAGTGCCGGGCCGAGATCGCGGCCCTGCACCAGCAGGCCGAGGTTCTGGAGGACTACTTCGTCCGCGAGGTGGACGGGGTGGCAGCCACCCGTGCCCGATAGACACACAACCTCCCCGGGCGAGGAACCCGAGGAGGGACCGACCGGCGGCAACCGGTCACGGATGTCCGATGTCTCCGGACGTGCAATCCAGGCAAGGGACGTCCGTGGCGGGGTGCACTTTCACTCGGATCGCTCGGAGCACACCGGTTCCCCGGTACCCAGACAGCTCCCCGGTGACGTGCGCGGGTTCGTGAACCGCACGGGTGAGCTCGAGGTACTCAGCAGCCACATGCCCCGAGGCGACCTGGACACCGAGGAGCAGCCGGAAGCCACGATGCACGTGGTCGTCGGCACCGCCGGTGTGGGCAAGACCGCCCTCGCGCTGCACTGGGCGCACCGGGTCAAGGGCCACTTCCCCGACGGTCAGCTCTACGTCGACCTCCAGGGCTACGGGCCCGGTCTGCCCATGGCCCCGGAACAGGTATTGGAGCGGTTCCTGCGGGCGTTCGGTGTCGCCACCGGCTCTCTTCCGCCCGACACCGACAGCAGGTCCGCCCTCTACCGGTCCTTCCTGGCCGAGAAGCGGGTACTGGTCCTGCTGGACAACGCCGCCAACGCCGCCCAGGTGCGGCCGCTCCTGCCCGGCTCCGCCGACAGCGCGGTGGTGATCACCAGCCGGGACCGGCTGTCCGGGCTGGTAGCCAGGGACGGAGCGCAGCGCCTCACCGTGCGCACCTTGGACACGGAGCAGGCGGTGGAACTCCTGGAGTACGTGACCGTCCACCATCGCCCCAAGGACGAGTCGGGCGAGGTCGCCGAACTCGCCCGCCTGTGCGGGCAGCTCCCGTTGGCCCTGCGCATCGCCGCCGAGCGCGCGGCCAGCCGTCCGCACATGCCCCTGGCCGACCTCATCCAGGACCTGCGCGACGAGTCCGGACTGTGGGACGCGTTGGCCACCGATGACGAGGAGGAAGCGGACACCGTCCGTTCCGTCTTCGCCTGGTCCTACCGGGTCCTGCCCCAGGAAGCGGCCCGCCTGTTCCGGCTCCTGGGCCTGCATCCCGGAAGGGACTTCGGCACCGGTGCCGCGGCCGCCCTGGCCGACCTTCCGGTGCGCCGGACCCGGCGCGCACTGGACACACTCGTCGGTGCGCACCTCCTGGAACAGATCGGCGCGGACCGTTACCGCTTCCACGACCTGATCCGCTCCTACGCGATGGACCAGGTACGGGACGAGGAAGCCCCAGAGCTGCGGCGCGAGGCCCTGCAGCGGCTCCTGACCTGGTACCTGCGCACCGCGTACGCGGCGTGCACGGTGGTGGACTCCAACCTGCGCCGCCCCGAACCGGACGAGATCCTCACCGACCCGGCGCAGGACCACCCCACCGGAGTCCCCGGGTTCGGCGACAATACCGACGCGCTGCGCTGGTTCGCACTGGAAGAACCCAACCTGATGGCCGCCGCTGAGACAGCCGTCGACCTGGGCTCGGACCAACTCACCTGGCGGTTCCCCTATGTTCTGGGGCACTTCCCCGTCCACGGCACGGCGTGGATCAGGATGCTCGGCCACGGGGTGAACGCGGTGCGACGCGAACACCACCCGCAAGCCGAGTCCGACCTGTGGGAAGGCCTGGGCATAGCACACCTCCAGGCCAACCGGTTCGAGGAAGGCATCGAGCACCACACCCGAGCCCTGGAACTGCGGCGAGAGATGAGTGACGAGCGAGGGGTCTTCATGTCCCTGAACGCCCTGGGCCTGGCTCACCTGCGCGGCCGCAACCTCGACCAGGCACGCGGGAACTTCGAGCGCTCCCTCGAAGCAGCCCGAGGCCTCGGCGACCGGTTGTGGGAGGGGATCGCCCTGGGCAACCTGGTCCACTGTCTGCTGGAACTGGGATTGCGGGAGGAAGCTGTGGCCCTGTCCGACCAGGCCCTGGAGATCCACCGGGAGACCAGGAACCGGACGAGCGAGTTGGCCTGCCTGACCACCCTGAGCGAGGCCCGACGGGAAACAGGCCAAGCCGACCACGCCCTGGCCCTGACCGAGCGGGCCCTGAAGATTGCCCAGGATCTCGACCTCACCACCTATGAGGGCTTCGCCCACCTGGAGCTCGGCCGGGTCCACTCGATGCTCGACCACCACGAGGAGGCCCTCGCCCACTTCCACGAGGCGGCCGGCCTACACCGATCGATCGGCGAGCACGTCGGCGAGTCCGAGTCTTTCGAGGGCGTGGGCAGGGTCTACCGGTCCCTCGGACACCTGGACGAGGCGGCACGCTTCTACCGCCAGGCCGCCAACGGCTACCGGAGAAACAGGGCCCGGTGGAACCTGGCAGTCTGCCTCGACCGCCTGGCCGCGATGTCATCCGAAAACCGTGCAGGAGAGGCGGCCCACGCGTACTGGCGTGAGGCCCTGGAGGCCATCGAGGACTTCACCGACCCCCGGGCCGAACACCTACGCGAGCAGCTCACCGCCAGCCTGACCGGCGCGAGCGCTGACTGAACCCGCGTCCGGCCTTCCACCCGGCCGGTTACCCGCTCTCCGCGCGGGCGACGGCCACGATCCGGTCCCAGGACAGCCGGGACGGTTCCCTGCCGACGTCGGACAGCAGCGCGGCCAGCGCCTCCCGGCGCTGCGCGGTCGACAGCTCCGTCCCGAACCGGTCCACGAAGCACAGGGCGCGGGGGCGGGCCAGGCCTCCCAGGACCTCGCGGACCGCGTCCAGCAGGTCGCGGGCCAGCTCAGGTTCACCCGTGACGTCCGGGACCAGGACCACGGCGGCGGCGAGGGAGCGGCCCAGGTGGGCGGTGCTGCGTTCGCACACCTCGGCATCGGCCACGAAGGGATGCGTCCTCAGCACGTCACGCACTTCGGTGAGTGAGACCAGCTGCCCGGACACGCTGGTCACCTCGTCGATCCGGCCGTGGAAGGTCAGTACCGGTACACCCGTACCTTCGGCCTCCCGGTGGCTGACGATGTCCCCGGTGGCGTACACCCCGGGGTAGCGGTGCCAGTGCCGGGCGGCGTCCTCGGCCCCGGCCCCCTCCAGGGACTGGAGTATCCCCGCCCACGGGCGGGTGAGCACCAGTTCGCCGCGGGTGCCGGGGGCAACGGCGTGCGCGTCCTCGTCGACGATCCGCAGCCCGGGGTCGGGGATCCGGGCGGGGTCGACGGGCCTGTCCAGGCGCACGATCCCGTTCAGCTCGGCCTGGCCCCACCCGTCGGCCACCTCAAGGGAGCCCGAACCGATCCGGTCGTGCAGCCAGGCGGTGAGCTCCGCCTCGATGGGTTCGCCCAGGGTGACGATGCGCCGCAGCGAGGGCATCGGCCGGTCCTCGGCTTCGCGGTGCGTCCAGCCGCGCAGGCGGCGCATCACCGACGGCGAGGTCACCATGGTGCGGACCCCGTAGCGGGCCGCGATCTCCCACGTCCGGTTGCGGTCGGGTACGTCCAGGGTGCCCTCGAACATCACCGCGGTGTCGCCCCAGATCAGCGGGCCGTAGACGCCGTGCACCTGGGTGCCGAGCCAGGCGATGTCGCCCGCGCACCAGTACACGCCGCCGCCGGAGAGTCCGTAGCGGTGGAGGGCCGAGGCGGCCGCCAGGACGTTGGCGGTCGCGTGGACCGCCGAGACCGGACGGCCGCGGCGGTTGGCCAGCGGGGTCGTCAGCAGCGGGTGCCCGGCGGGCAGGGCGTCGGGCCACGCGGGTTCGCTGGCGGGTTCCGCGGCGGCCATGGCCTCGTGCCACCAGCGGTCCCCGGCGTACCAGGCGACGTCCGCCCCCGTGCGCCGGACCACGATGGTCTGCTCCACCCCGCCCACCGCGGCCAGGGCGTCGTCGGCGCGCGCCTTCAACGGCAGGATGGTGCCGTGGCGCCAGGCGCCGTCCTGGGTGATCAGCAGCCGGGGGTGGAAGTCGGCCAAGCGCTCGGCCAGGGCCTCGGCCGGTAGTGGGGTGGGCAGGATGCTGTGCACGGCGCCGAGGCGGGCGCAGGCGAACACGGCCACGACGGTTTCCGGGAGCCAGCCCAGGTGCAGCGCCACGCGGTCGCCTTCGCCGATGCCCAGCCCGCGCAGCACGGCGGCGAAGGAGCGGACCTGTGTGCGCAGCTCGGCGTAGGTGAGTTCGCGGCGGTCCCCCGGTTCGCCCTCCCACAGCACCGCGGCTCGCTGTCCGTCGTGTTCGGCGTGCCGGTCGACACAGTTGGTGGCGAGGTTGAGCCGGCCGCCGGTGAACCACTGGCCGTGGGGCCCGCTGGGGGTGTGCAGCGCGTTCCAGGGGGTGTCCCAGGTGAGATCCGCTGCGGCCCGGGTCCAGCGGTCGGCCCAGTCCTCAACCATGGCTCAGTGTCCTCCCCGCGGCGGTCGCGGCCTGGTACAGGTGGCGCGCCAGCTCCTGGACCCGCTTCTCGGGCAGGTCGACGTCACAGGTCAGGGCGAGCGCGGCGGCGGAGCGGTCGGCCGGGCCGGGCACGCCGACGGCGAGCTCCGCCGAGTCCGGCTGCGGCAGTACGGCCGGGCCGGAACCGGCGCCGGACACGTACAGGTAGGGGGCCTGGCGCCAGGCGTCGCGTTCCTTGTTGGCGGCCTCGCGCAGCTCCGGATCGGCCGTCTCCAGCGCCTGGGCCCAGACGGCTTCCTCGGCGTTGGCCGCGAGGACCCGGCCCGCGGCGGTGGCGAGCGCGGGAAGCACCCGGTGCGCGTCGCGGTAGATGCCGCCGTCGGGGGCGTCCACGCGGTCCACGTAGGTGGCGCTGCCCCGCACCACCAGCGCGACCTGGACGGTGCAGCCGGTGGCGTCGCGCAGCGGCACCAGGTACGGGGCGAGCGCGTTGAGGACCGGCAGGCGCCCTAAATAGCTCTCGGAGAGCCGGGTGACGCCGGCCCCCAGCCCGTAGCGGGAGGAGCGCGGGTCCTGCTCGACGAGGTCGGCGGCCACGAGGGAGCGCAGGAGCCGGTGCACCGTGGCCACCGACAGCCCGGAGTTCGCGGAGAGGTCGTTGAGGTACTGGTAGGGCGGCCCCGAGCTCAGCAGGTCCAGCAGTACGACGGCGTTGCGGACGGTCCCCAGTGTTCCACGGGCATCCGGTAGGGCCGACGGGGTCGACTCTGCCACCTGCTTCCCCCTCCGCTGCTCCGCACTTTTCGGATAAAACGCAGCGGAAGCTTACCAGAGACCCCTAGATTCCAGATACGACCTATTGCTTTGCACATAGTGGAAACGTAGTGTGTTGCCTCTCACATCGGGCGGACATGTTCCAGATCCGCAGGGAGGCGATGACCGGTGATCCCCCGTGCCTACCGACACGACCTGAACGGCAGTCAGCTCACCCCGGGCGAGACCGTGCTGGAGTGCGCCGACCTGTCGCTGCGCTTCGGCGGCGTCCAGGCCCTCGACGCGGTCTCCCTGGAGGTGGTCCAGGGCCGCATCCACTCGGTGATCGGCCCCAACGGCGCCGGCAAGAGCAGCCTCCTCAACTGCGTGAGCGGGCTCTACCGGCCCCAGCAGGGCAGCATCAAGCTGCGCACCCCCAAGGGCGACCACGAACTCGCCAACAAGCCCCCGCACCGCATCGCCCGCCTGGGGGTCGCCCGGTCGTTCCAGAACATCGAGCTGTTCGAGCACCTCACCGTGCTGGAGAACCTGATGCTGGGCCGCCACATCCACATGTCCACCGCCCTGCTGCCGGCGCTGGTGTGGTTCGGTCCCGCGCGCCGGGCCGAGATCGCGCACCGGGAACTGGTCGAGGAGGTCATCGACCTGCTCGACATCCAGGAGGTGCGCAACACCCCGGTGGGTGCGCTCGCCTACGGCATCCAGAAACGTACCGAGCTGGGCCGCGCGCTGTGCATGCAGCCGGGGCTCCTGCTCCTCGACGAGCCCATGGCCGGCATGAACGCCGAGGAGAAGGAGGACATGGCCCGGTTCATCCTCGACGTGCACGAGCTGGCCGGCCTCACCGTGGTCCTCATCGAGCACGACATGAACGTGGTCATGGACATCTCCCACCGGGTCACGGTGCTGGACTTCGGCAAGGTCATCGCCGACGGCCCGCCGGACGAGGTCAAGCAGGACCCCGACGTCATCGCGGCCTACCTCGGAACCGCGGCGGTACAGCAATGAACGAGGACACTCTGGTGAGCACGGACACCGCCGCCGACGGCAACAGCGCGGCCGACACCACCTTCCCCCGACTGCTGGCCGAACGCGCCCGCGAGACCCCGGACGCCGTCGCGCTCCAGGAGAAGCGCTACGGCATCTGGCAGACCCTGACCTGGCGCGAGTACCAGCAGCGGGTCCGGGACCTGGCGCACGGCCTGGCGTCCCTGGACGTGGAGGCGGGTGAGATCGTCGCCGTGATCGGCGACAACCGCCCGGAGTGGCTGATCGCCGAACTGGCCGCGCAGTCGATCGGCGCGGCGGTCGTGGGCGTCTACCCCACCAGCATCGGCGAGGAGGTCCTGCACGTCCTCAGTACCGCCGAGGTCCGCGTCGTCATCGCCGAGGACCAGGAACAGGTCGACAAGCTCCTCGAACTCAAGCAGCAGCTCCCGCACCTGACCACGGCCGTCTACTACGACCCGCACGGCCTCGAGCGCTACACCGAGTCCTGGCTGCGGGAGTTCACCGAGGTGGAGCGGGCCGGCCGGGAATGGGAACAGGAAAACCCCGGCTGGTTGGACGGGCGCGTGGCCGCGGCCAGCCCGCACGACATCGCGGTCATCTGCACGACCTCGGGCACCACGTCCCGGCCCAAGCTCGGCGAGCTCTCCCACCGCAACCTGCTCGCCATGGCCGCGAACCTCACCGCGGTGGACCCCATCACCGCCCGGTACCGCTACGTGTCGTTCCTGCCGCTGGCCTGGATCGGCGAGCAGATGCTGGCGGTGGCCTGCGGGCTGTCCACCGGGATGGCGCTGTCCTTCCCGGAGGAGGCCGGAACCCAGCGCAGCGACCTGCGTGAAATCGGCCCCGACGTGATGTTCAGCCCGCCGCGGATCTGGGAGTCGATGCTCTCGGAGGTCCAGGTCCGCATCGACGAGGCGGGCTGGCTCAAGCGGAAGGTGTTCGGCTGGGGCTACCGGGTCGGTGAGCGCACCGCCCAGCTGCGGACCCGCGGGCGCAAACCCGGACCGGCGGGCCGCGTGGCGCACTTCATCGCCGACGTGGTCGCCCTGCGCCCCGTACGCGACCAGCTCGGCCTGGCCCGGATCCGCCGCTGCTACACCGGCGGCGCTCCCCTGGGCCCGGACGTGTTCGGGTTCTTCCACACCATCGGGGTCAACCTCAAACAGATCTACGGCCAGACCGAGATCTGCGGCATCGCGGTGGTGCACCGGGACGACGACGTCCGGTTCAACACCGTGGGTGTGCCCATCACGGGCACCGAGGTCAGTATCGGCGACAACGGCGAGATCCTGTTGCGCTCCGACTCGGTGTTCCGCGGCTACTGCCGCAAGCCCGAAGCCACCGCCGAGGCGGTCACCCCCGAGGGCTGGCTGCGCACAGGTGACGCCGGCTACCTCGACGACAACGACCACCTCGTGGTGATCGACCGCGCCTCCGACGTGCTGAAGGCCAACGACGGCACCCAGTTCTCCAGCGCCTTCATCGAGAACAAGATCAAGTTCTCCCCGTTCGTGGAGGAGGCCGTCGCCGTGGGTTCACCCGACCGCTCGGGGATCTCCGCCATCATCACCATCGACCCCACCACGGTGGGCTCCTGGGCCGAGCACGCGCACCTGTCCTACACCACCTACACCGACCTCGCGCAGCGCGGTGAGGTGTACCGGCTCATCGCCGAGGAGGTGTACCGCGGCAACACCGACCTGAGCGAAAGCGTTCAGGTACGCCGCTTCGTGCTGCTCCACAAGCAGTTCGACCCGGACGACGACGAGATCACCCGCACCCGGAAGGTACGCCGCTCGGTCATCGCCGAACGGTACGCGGAGGTGCTCGACGCCCTCGATACCGGGGCCGAGACCGCCCGGGTCACCAACACCGTCACCTACCAGGACGGCACCAACGTGAAGCGGGAGATCGACCTGCGGGTCTTCGACATGTCCGTTTTCGAACTGCCGGACGGGTACCGCCGTCGGCCGATCTGGACGGGACGGCGCTGAGCATGACCACCTTCGTGACACTGACCGCCTACGGGCTCGCCGACGGTGCGGTGCTCGCCCTCGCCGCCCTCGGCTTCGTGCTGATCTACAAGGCCACCGCCGTCATCAACTTCGCCCAAGGCGAGTTCCTCCTCGTCGGCGCCTACACCTTCTACACCTCGTTCGTGCTGTTCGGGCTCCCGATCACCGTGGCGGTGCTCAACGGGGTGGCGATCGCGATCGTCCTCGGCCTCCTCGTGGAGCGCTTCGTCCTGCGCCCGCTGGTCGGACGCAGCGCCATCAGCGTCATCATGGTGACGATCGGACTCTCATCGGTCCTCACCGGGGTCATGCAGCTGATCTTCGGTACCGAGGCCCGTTCCATGGCCCCGGTGCTGCCCCGCGGCACGGTGGAGGTGCTGGGGGCCTCGCTTCCCCTGCACCGGCTGCTGGTCGTGGTGGTCGCCGCCGCCGTGCTGACCGTGTTCACCCTGTTCTTCCGCTACACCCGGCACGGGGTGGCGATGCGCGCTGTGGCCGACGACCAGCAGGCCGCGCTGACCATGGGGATCTCGGTACGGCGGGTCTTCGCCATGGCGTGGGCGCTGGCCGCGGTGAGCGCGCTCATCGCCGGCGTACTGCTGGCCGACATCACCGCGGTCGACCCGCACATCGCCACCTTCGGCCTGCTGGTGTTCCCCGTGGTGATCCTGGGCGGACTCGACTCGGTACCCGGAACCATCATCGGCGGGCTCACCATCGGGCTCATCAAGATGTACACCTTCGGCTACCTGGACCCTGGGCTCGCCGATGTCGTGCCCTACATCGTGTTGGTGCTGGTCCTCCTGGTCCGCCCGTACGGCCTGTTCGGCGAGAAACGAATAGAGAGGGTCTGAGGCCATGCCAGCGACCGCCACCGGGGTGCACCACCGCACCTACCGCTCCGACCTCGCGCTGCGGCACACCCGTGCCGAGCGAGCCCGGCTCGTGATCGTCGTCCTGGCGCTCGCCGCGCTGCCGTTCGTCGTGGACGTGTACTGGCTCAGCGTCGTCAACACCATCCTGATCGCCGTCGTGGGTTCCGTCGGCCTGAACATCCTGGTCGGCTTCACCGGCCAGATCTCCCTCGGCCAGGGCGGGTTCCTCGCCGTCGGCGCGTTCACCTCCGCGCTGCTGTACGAGCGCGCCGGGATGCCCGCACCTGTGTCCATCGCCGCCGCGGTCCTGTTCACCGCCGTCGTCGGGGCGTTCTTCGGGCTGCCGGCGCTCCGGCTCAAGGGGCTGTACCTCGCGATCGCGACCCTGGCCGCGCAGACCATCATCCTGTTCGTGGTGCGCCGCTGGGACTGGCTCACCGACGGTGAGGGCTACCTGGACATCCGGCCGTTCCAGCTCTTCGGCGTCGAGTTCACCGGGCCGATGCGGGAGCTGATGTGGTACGTGACCCTGCTGACCATAGCCACCCTCGCCGTGCTGGCCGCACGCAACCTGTTCCGCGCGAACCTGGGGCGCTCGTTCATGGCGGTGCGCGACCACGACATCGCCGCGGCCGCGATGGGCGTCAACGTCACCTACACCAAGGTGATGGCCTTCGCCGTCTCCTCGGGCTTCGTCGGCCTGGCCGGCGCGCTCACCGCCCACTACAACTCCACCGTCTCCTGGGAGAGGTTCACGCTGGAGGAATCCATCCTCTTCCTGGCGATGATCATCGTCGGCGGCCTGGGCAGCGTGGCCGGCTCCGTGTACGGCGCGGCGTTCATCATCCTGCTCTCGCCGCTGCTCCTGGAACTCACCCGGGCACTCCACGACGTCGCACCCTGGCTCAGCGGACACTTTCCCGCGCTCGAAATCGCCGCGTTCGGCCTGGTCATCGTGTTGTTCCTGATCTTCGAACCGCGCGGACTGGACCGCATCTGGCAGCGCGTCAAGGACTACGTCCGCTTCTGGCCGTTCCGCTATTAACCATCTGACGGGAGACCCTCCATGCGCATCCCACTCCGCTCCCTGGCCATAACATCGGCCCTCGTCATGGTCGCGACCGCGTGCAGCGGCAGCGTGTTCTCCGGCGGGGAGGACGCCGAAGAAGGCGACATCCCCATCGGGATCATCGCCGACCTCACCGGTGCGACCGCCGACGTCAGCACCATCTACAACAACGGCATGCTCGCCTACATCGACAAGCTCAACGACGAGGGCGGCATCGAGGGCCGGGAGATCGACGCCCAGTCCGAGGACTACGCCTACGAGGTGCCCGCGGCCGAGGACCTGTACCGCCGCTACACCGCCGATGGGGTGGTCGCGGTCCAGGGCTGGGGCACCGGTGACACCGAAGCGCTCCGCGGCAGCGTCGCCTCCGACGAACTGCCGTTCATGTCGGCGTCCTACTCCGAGGAGCTCACCGACCCCGAGGAGTCCCCGTACAACTTCGTGGTGGGGCCGACCTACTCCGACCAGATGCGGGTGGCCCTCGACTACATCGTGGCCGAGGACGACGCCGACGAGATCGCCGTGTTCCACCACGACTCGCCGTTCGGCACCGCGCCCGTGGGCGACGGCGAGGACTGGATCGAGGAACAGGGCTACGACCTGGGTTACGAGTCCTACGCCATGCCCGACGAGACCGCGAACTTCGTCGGCATGCTGGCCCAGGCCGAATCCCAGGGCGCCTCGCACATCGTGATCCAGAACGTGTCCACCCCGGCCGCGCAGGCCGCCCGGGACCTCGCCGAGCAGAACATGGACATGCGGGTCGTGTGCCTGAACTGGTGCGCCGACGAGCTGTTCATCACCACAGCCGGCGAGGAGGAGTCCGAAGGGCACCTGTTCGTCCAGCCGTTCGCGCCGCCGGAGGCGGAACTGCCGGGCCACGAGGAGCCCGCGGCCTACCTGGAGGAGCACGGCGAGTCGCTGGCGGACGAGGGCCTGCACTTCACCCAGGGCTGGTACACGATGCACGTGATGGCGGAGGGCATGCGGGAACTGGTCGAGAACGACGAGGACGTCACCGGCGCCAACCTGCGCGAAGCCCTGGAGGGCATCGAGGTCGACACGGGCGGCGTGGTCGGCAGCGGCACCGTCAGCTTCACCGAGGACTCGCACCGGGGCTCCACCAGCACCGGTATCTACGAGGTCCAAGCCGGTGAGCTGGTCGAGGTCGCCGCTGACATGGAACCCGGGGAGTAACGGCCATGACCGGATCTTCGCCGCGCGCGGAAGCGGCCCGAGGCGGTTCTCCCCCTGACCCCGGGGCCCTGCGCCTCAACAACATCGAAGTGATCTACGACGAGGTCATCCTGGTGCTGCGCGGCCTGTCACTGGAGGTCGCACCCGGATCCATCGTCGCCCTGCTGGGGTCCAACGGGGCGGGAAAGTCCACCACGCTCAAGGCGATCTCCGGGCTCCTGCCCAGCGAGCACGGAGAGATCACCTCCGGCGAGGTGTTCCTGGACGAGCAGGACGTCACCCACGTCGACCCTCCCCAGCGCGTGCGGCAGGGCATGTCGCTGTGCATGGAGGGACGGCACGTGTTCGAGCACCTCACTGTGCAGGAGAACCTCGTGGCCGGCGCCTACACCCGCGGACGGGTACGCGGCGAGGACCTGGACATGGTGTACGGCTACTTCCCCCGCCTCGCGGACCTGCGCTCCCGGGTGGCCGGGTTCCTCTCCGGCGGGGAGCAGCAGATGCTCGCGATCGGGCGCGCCCTGATGGCCCGCCCCCGGCTGCTCATGCTGGACGAGCCGTCGCTCGGGCTCGCCCCCCGCCTGGTGGAGGAGATCTTCTCCTACATCACCCGCCTCAACCAGGAGCTGGGCACCACGATCCTCGTGGTCGAGCAGAACGCCCGCCAAGCCCTGGACGTGGCCCACCACGGCTACGTGATGGAGCGCGGCCGGGTGGTTCTGGAGGGGCCGGCGTCCGAACTCCGGGAGAACCCGGACGTCAAGGAGTTCTACCTGGGCGTCGGCAAGGAGGGTGAGCGGCGCAGCTACCGGGACGTCAAGCACTACAAGAGGCGCAAGCGCTGGCTGTGACCACACGAGAGTATGGGAGGAATCGTGAGCAACACACTCCAGGAGGCCGTGGACCGCTACACCACCGGCCTGGACGACGCGGTGTCCGCCATGGTCCGGGAAGCCGCGGACCGCGTTCCCGGGTTCGCCGCGCGGCTCGCCGAGGCGGGCATCGAGCCGGGGGCGGTCGGGAGCGTGGCCGGTCTCGATGCACTACCGGTCATGTCGAAGGACGACATGATCGCCCAGCAGCGCAGCGATCCGCCGTTCGGGGGCTACCTGGCGAGCGACGTCCGCCCGCTCCGGATCTTCCAGTCGCCCGGCCCGCTGCACGAACCACAGCTGCCCGGGCCGGACCCGTGGCGCTGGAGTGAGGCGCTGCGCTCCCTGGGGCTCAAACCCGGGGACACCCTGCTGAACTGCTTCGGGTACCACCTGTCCCCGGCCGGCGCGATGTTCGAGGAGGGCGCCGCCGCCGTCGGCGCCACGGTCGTACCGGGCGGTATCGGCAACCTCGAACTGCAGGCCGGGATGGTCGCGGAGCTGGACGTCACCGCCTACACCGGCCTTCCCAGCTACCTCAAGGCACTGCGCGAGCGGTTCACCGAAGGCGGCCACGACCCCCAGTCCTGGCAGCTCCGCCGGGCCCTGGTCACGGCCGAGCCGCTGCCTGACTCGCTGCGCGCGGAGCTGGAAACGTGGGTGGCGGACGTGCGCATGTCCTACGGCACCGCCGAGACCGGCCTGCTGGGTTACGAGACGGCGCCGGGCTCCGGCTTGCGGCTGGCCGAGGGTGTCCTCGTCCAGATCTGCGACCTGTCTTCGGGGCTGCCCGTCCGGGACGGCACGGTGGGGCAGGTCGTGGTGACCCTGCTGCGCGCGGAGTACCCGCTGGTCCGCTTCGGTACCGGCGATCTCTCCGCCTGGGTCGAGGGTCCTGAGGGGTCCGACGGCTCCGAGGGCTCCGAGGGCACCGACGGGGCACCGCGGCTCGCCGGCGTGCTCGGCCGGGCCGGAGAAGCGGTGAAGGTCCGCGGCATGTTCCTGCACCCGAAGCAGGCCAGCTCCGCCCTGGACGGCATGCCCGGGCTCGGGAAGTTCCGGTTCGTGGTGCGGCGCGCCGATCACCGCGACGAACTGCGCTGTGAGGTCACCACGGTGGACGGTGCGGCCCCGGAGCGCGTGGCCGAGGACGTGTCCTCCCGCATCCGCGCCGCCCTGCGGTTCGATTCCAAGGTCGACGTGGTCCCCGAGATCGCCGCCGACGCCGACGTCATCACCGACACCCGGGACTGGTCCTAAGAGCACCTTCCGTGGCCCGCCGCACCCCGGAGCATGGCGGCGGGCCACGGAACGGTGTACCCGGAGGCGCTCACGGCCTTCGGGAGAGCTCGCGGCCTTCGGGAGAGAGGGTCCTGTGAAGGAGGTGACCGCCGCCGCGGACCATCACGGTCCCGACCGGCCGCTGGTGCTGTGGCTCGACGTCCTCTCCGCCGATCGGTACACCGAACTGGTGACCCCGGCACCGGCACCCTCCCCGTAGGACCGCGGATCCTGGCGTCCCTGGACTCCGCTATCCTGGCTCGACCTCGCGGAACACACCCCGGTGAACCCTCGGCGGCACTGTGCACGATAGGTAGGAGTACGGCTCCACCTCCGACGGGCGGGACCCCCTCCGCCCCAGTCCGCCACCGAGCCCGCCACGGAGCACGAGCATCGGCGGCTCCGGCGGAGGCAAGCACGAGAGGGACGACAAGCAGTGACTCCCCCGCACGAGAAGCTGGCCGCCCGCCTCGAATGGGAGGGCGTCCTGCCGCAGCACTGGCGTTCCGCTTTCCACCGGGTCCAACGCCACTGCTTCCTCCCGGACCGGATCACCACCCGGGGCGGCACCACCGTGAACCGGGTCCACGACGAGGAGCGGTGGTTCGAACTGGCCTACGACGACATCCCGGTCATCACCCAGCTCGACGACGGCACCGGGGACGGCTCCGGCTACCCCACCAGCTCCGCGTCGCAACCCGCGATCGTCGCCGACATGCTCCGCCGCTTGGACGTGACCCCCGGGATGCGCGTACTGGAGATCGGAACCGGCACCGGCTACAACGCCGCCCTCCTCTCCCACCTGCTCGGCGACGAAGAAGTCACCACCGTCGAGATAGACCCTGGCCTCGCCGAACGGGCCCGCGAACGGCTGCTCTGCGCGGGGTTCGGACCACTCGTCATCACCGGGGACGGCACCCAGGGCTGGCCCGCACGCGCCCCTTTCGACCGGGTGATCAGCACCGCCGCCGTCAAACGCGTGCCCTACCACTGGATCGCCCAGACCCGGCCCGGCGGGAAGATCCTCACCCCCTGGGGCAACGCCTTCCACAACGGGGTGCTCGCCGCCCTCCGCGTGGGCCCGGACGGCACCGCGCACGGACGCTTCGACGGCAAGGTGGGATTCATGTGGGTGCGCGGCCAACGCACCCCCGGTAGGGCTGTGGAGGCCTACGTCCACCCTGAGGACCAGGAGTCCACTGTCACGCGTACCGCGCTCCACCCCGACGAGCCGATCAACGACTTCGACGCGTGCTTCGCCATCGGCCTGCGCATGCCCACCGTGCTGAACCGGGTCGAGTTCGCCGGGGACGATGAGGGCGGGACCGGCGCGGCGGGGGCGGAGGGCGCGGAAGGTGCGGAAGGCGCAGCAGGTGCGGAGGGCGCGGAACAGCGGTTCACCGTCTACCTGGTCGATCCCGAGACCGCCTCCTGGGCGTCCTGGCACATAGACCCGCGCGACCAGGAGAGCGGGTACAAGGTCCGCCAACACGGGCCGCGCTCCCTATTCACCGAACTAGAAGCCGCCTACCGGTGGTGGCAGGACACCGGACGACCGGACCACACCCGGTTCGGTCTCACCGTGTCCGCGGGCGCCCAGTGCGCCTGGCTCGACGACCCGCAGAACCGGGTGTGAGCTGGGCGGCAAGGGCCAACACCGTTCACCGTTCTCTTCGGGCGTGGGCTAGCGGTTCGGGCGTGGGCAAGGGGTTGCCTTCCGGGTTGGGGTTCCCTCCTTTCCCGCCGCCCGATTGTGGCCGTCTCCGCTACGCGCCTCAAGGTCGTCGCCATCGAGCGCTTCGCGCGTCATTGGCGCTCCACCTTGACCCGCTCCGCTCCGACGGCAGGTTGGCGGCTATCGGGAAAGGGGGACGGGTGGTTGAGGTCCGAGCGGCCCCGGCCTGGCGGCCGGGCAACCCCGGTCGGCCTGGCGGCCGATACCTGCCACACCGCCAGAGCGTTGACGGTTCGGGTGTCGCGGCCGGTCAATGCGCGCGGCGAACCCCTCTCGGCGGCCTTTTCCCCGATGATCTTGCCCCTGTCTCCACCCTCGGCCGTCGAGAATGGAGACAGGGGCAAGATCATCCCCTACCAGCGACCTGGAATTCCAGGTTCGGACAAACACCAAGTCGAGTGGGGAGATAAAGGCACTTCCGGGTGGAGGAAAAAGGGCGACCGGAAAGGGATCCGGAGCGCACCCCCGGGGAAAAAGATCTGAAGTTGCCGCAGGCAACACTCCCTTTCTCGCGCCTTTTCGATTACAATATAAGAATGACGATCTCTCCTGAAGCACCCACCCCCACTGGGCACACCCCGGTGGATGTCGCGGTGGACGCTGCCCGGGAAGAGAGCGCCGACTTCTTCGGCCGCGACGTGCCGCTGGGGGCGGCGGGTGAGGTGTTGGACCAGGCCACCCGGGTGTGGGAACAACTCGACCAGATCAAGGTGTCCATGGCCGCCCGACTGGCCCAGCTGGAGGCCACCGGCCAGCTGTTGGAGCAGGGCGGGCAGAAGAGCCTGGAGGCGTGGCTGCGCCACGCCTTCGGTATTCCTGCTGGGCAGGCCAACGACCTGGCCCTGATCGGGCGCGCCGAATTCCGTCAGGAAATGGTCCCCACCATCCAGGCGTTGCACTCCGGGGTCCTGTCAGTGGGTGAAGCCGCTGCGGTGATCAAGGGCGCCGACGCGGGTGTGGAGAAAAGGGAGAAGGGTGACCACCCCGACCCGGAGCTGTTCCGGGCGAAAATGGAGTTCGGGATCCTGGGGTTCAAGGAGTCGCGCCCGAACATGTCGGTGGGCCAGATCACCCGCTTCGCCCACCAGCTGTGCATGGGGCTCAACCCGAACAAGGTGGAAAAGGACCACGAGGCCGCCCACGCCGCCCGGGGCGCCCAGCTGGTCACCACCTTCGACAAAACTTTCCTGTTCCAGGTGTGGGGCTCTCCCGCTGACGCCTTGCGGATCCAGGTGGCGTTGGACAACTACCAGGTGCCCTTCCACTCCGAGGACGGGCTGTCCAAGTACGAGCGCACCTACGACGCCCTGATGGCCGCGTTGGGCTTCGCCCAGTCCCACCAGGGTTGTGACACCCCGACCACGGCGACGGCGTTGATCAACATCACCGTGCCCGCCACCAGCCTGGCCGGGGACGAGGAAGCCGAGGACGCTGGTCCGGCCACCACGGAGACCGGGCAGGTCGTGCCCATCTCGGTGGTGCGCGAACTCCTGGGTGAGAGCTGGATCCGCCGCCTGGTCATCGAGCAGAAGAACGGCCAGGTCCTGGACGTGGGCCGCTCCTGCCGACTGGCCCCGCCCAAGATCCGGGCGGCTGCTTTCCACGGGCACACCAGCTGCGCCTGGCAGTACGGGTGCGACGTACCGCTGCCCTGGACCCAGGCCGATCACATCGTGGAGTTCTGGCAGGGCGGCACCACCAGCGCCGCCAACATCCAGCCGCTCTGTGCGACCCATAACCAGGTCAAGCACCGGTGGTCGGTACGCCAGGACCGCCGGATGTGGTCCGGCCGCACCCGAGGCCGCACCGGAAACAGGGATGGGGACGGGGACCCAGCCCCACACCCGTAACCACCCACCCTCACCAATCACCCCCGTCACCGCCGGGCCCCTACCCGAACACGCCCATGCCCAGGCACCGAGTCCTCCACCCCCGGGTGTCCGCCGCCCACCATGACCAGCCGCGACACCCCCAACCGCCACAGCGCCGGCGCAGGGGCAGGCATCGGCCCCCAGGCCGAGGGGTTCGCAGCAGAGCATGACCGGCCGCGACACCGCCAGGCGTCAACGCTCCGGCGAAGTGGCAACTGACGGCCGCCAGGCCGTGCCGTTGGGCCTTTCAGGCCCCTCGGGGCCGTTTGGGCCCCTGCCCACACCTCCCCCGTTCCTGATAGCCGCCAACCCGCCGTCGCAGCGAAGCGGGTCAAGGTGGAGCGCCAATGACGCGCGAAGCGCTCGATGGCGACGACCTTGAGGCGCGCAGCGGAGACGGCCACCATCGGGCGGCAGGAAAAGGGGAGAACCACCCGCACCCGCAGAAGAGCCCGGCCCACGGACTCGAAAACCCTCTCATCCGCCCCCTGGTCCGAGGATCTGAGGACAGACCCACGATTCTCTTCACCTCGGAACACGTGCAGGCCTCATCACCTGGGAACACGCGCAGGACATCGGAAACTGTCACTCTCCCGCCGTCAGAGCGGCACCCTTCCGCTCCCGGCTCCCCGCACCCCCACTGAGCGGATTGTTCTCGTGACCGCACCGTTCCGCCGCGTCGCATCCACGACCCCCTGGACGACTTCGGGGCGTGGCCCGCAAGGGATAGGGCTGCACCGGCGGCGGGGGCGGTATCCGGGCGGCCCGTAGCCCAAGGTGCGGCCCCGCGATCTGCCTAGGGTGTGGAACTCTGCCTAGGGTGTGGAACTCGCGATGAGTTTCGCGCCCGGGATCGGTCCTTACGGGCAGAACGGAAGAGAACCATCTGCACCGGAGGAACCCATGGCCAAGGTCATCTACTCCATGTTCGTCTCGGTGGACGGCTACGTCTCCTCCGCCGACGGCGGCCTGGACTGGCTGTTCCCGGACGAGGAGCTCCACGGATTCGTCAACGAGCAGTCGCGCGCGATCACGGCGTCCCTGTACGGCCGCCGCCTGTTCGAGCTCATGGCCGACTACTGGCCGACCGTGCAGGACACACCGCAGACGCCCCGGGTGGAAGCGGACTTCGCCCGGTTCTGGAGGGAGACGGAGAAGATCGTGTTCTCCACGACCCTGGGATCCCACGAGTGGGCAGACAGGGTCATCGGCGATGACGTGCCGGGAGCGGTCGCCCGCCTCAAGGACGAACTCCCGGGCGAGATGGACGTCGGCGGGCCCACCCTGGCGGCGGAGCTCATCCGGCACGGCCTCGTCGACGAGTACCGGCAGTTCGTCTTTCCCGTCGTGTTGGGCGACGGGCTGCCCTTCTTCCCTGGCCTGGACCGACCCGGGAAGCTGCGGCTCGTCGAGAACCGCACCTTCGACTCCGGGGTGGTCTACCTGAGGTACGCGTCCTGAACGCATACACCCAGAGGGCACGGCACGACCGGGCGGGCCCCGGTGCGCCCACACGGCGCCCCAACGTCGGTCAGCGCTGGGACGGGGACCCGCAGCACTTCTTGTACTTGCGCCCCGAGGCGCACCAGCACGGTTTGTTGCGTTCGGGCGGCCACGGCAGCCGACTCGGCGAGTCGTTCGGGAGCGCCGCGGCCCACTTCTCGCGGGTGGACTCCTCCGCCGGGTCGAGACCCTGTTCCGCGGCGAAGGCCGCGACTTCGTCGGCGTCCGCGGTCACCACCGCGAAGAGGGTGTCCGGATAGCGGCGGGACGCCCCGCGCAGCCCGCGCTCGGTCTCCGCGTAGTGATCGGCCTCGGCCATGTGCGGGCCGATCATGCCCAGCTCACGTGCGCGTGGGAGGGAGGCGCGGGAGTACGCCACGGTGAACCCTGGTACCTCGGGAGCCTGGGCAGTGAACGGGTCGCCGAAAGGCGGCTCGTCGTCCAGCAGTCCGCTGCCCTCGTGGAGGGCCCGCGACCGGACTTCGGCGGCGGGCCCGGACTTCCGCAGGTTATCGATGACGCGCTGTACCACTGGAGGGTGCGACACGGAGATAAAGTTGTCCGCCATGACCAGGGCGGCGCGGTCGTGTCCGTCCTCGGGGATACCGAGCCGGTCCCGCAGGCGGGCGCGGCCCAGCAGCGGCACCACGGCGGCGGGGCCGAGACCGTCGATCTGGTCGGCGGGCAGGGTGAGCGGCTCCCTCGCGGCGATCTCGAAGCCGCGCAGTGCCTCCTCCAGCTTGCCGTCCCTCTCGAACTCCTCGGCGACCGTGCTCGCCGTGACCGGGTCGAGCCGGTCGGGGTCGAGGAGCTCGTCGACGAGGTCGTCGGCCGCCTTCTCCTCTCCGGCGGCTCGGAGCAGAAGCATCAGCGAGTAGGTGGCGTACTGAGCGGTCACGTTGTCCGGAGGGTTCTCCCGGATCGCCTCCAACAGGTGCCGGGCCCGGTCGGGGCGGCCGGCGCTCTCCAGGTGGTCGGCGGCGTCCAGGAGGATGTCACCGGTCAGCTCGTCGTACTCGCGGATGTCGTGCAGGAGCTCTTCCGGCAGGTCCAGTGTCTGGGCGGTCTCCCACAGCCGCGGGGAGAGCGTTGCGGGAAGCGGGATGCGTGAAGGGTTTTCGCGGGGTTCAGGGTCTGGCATGGTCCAAAGCTATCCACCTTCCCCCGCCCGGCGGTGACGGATGCTCAGACCCGGCTGCCCGTCAGCCGCCCGTCACCCGACTGGTCCAGCCCCCGTCAACGGACCGGCCCGCGGCCGAGGCGCTCGTACACGGGTGCCAGCCGGGAGGCCACACCCGGTGTGGCTCCCTCCCAGTGCGCGAGCGGGTCGAAGGGGCGCTGCGGCGCCAGCCGCGCGGGTTCGCTCCGCACCCAGAAACCGTCGACGGCCGCGGCCAGCGGCGCCACTTCGACCTCCAACTCACCCGTAGGCCCCGACTGGCGTCCCGCCCCTTCCAGGGCGCTGACCACCTCGTCCTCGGGCCGCCCCAGCCACGTGAACAGCAGGAGCGGTTCGTCGTCGAGCAGGGACGCCAGGGCGTACAGTACGGCCGCGCCGTGCTTGCAGGGGTTCCCCCAGTCCGGGCAGGTGCAGCGGAAACCGAAGTCGTCGATGCTGTCGGGGAAGAGCCGCACCCCGTGGTCGGCGAAGACCTCGTCGATGTCGGGAGGCATCTCGCCGGACAGCAGGTCGGCCACGGCATCCGCGTCCTGGGAGAGATCGTCCAGGATGCGCTCCCACCGGTGGTCCTCGACCTTCTGATAGACGACGGACACCCGGTAGGGACGCCCCCGCGAGCCCCCCACGCTGGCCACGACCGCGGACCGGTCCACGTCGACGGTGATCTGGGAGACGGCTCCCTTGCGCAGGTAAGTGCGGCCCCTGGCCATCCTCACGTGGTCGCCGTCAGCCATCCCTTCCATGAGCCGGTGCGCCCACCAGCTCGTACAGATCTGGTTCCCTGCGCCCATCAGGCCACCGCTTCCGGCGCCAGGCGCACGACGTCGCGCAGTTCGGCCACGCTCATGTCGCCGAGCCAGTCCTCGCCGGAGCCCACGACCGCCTCGGCCAGGCTCTTCTTACGTTCGATCATCTCGTCGACCCTCTCCTCCAAGGTCCCCACGCAGACCATCTTGCGCACCTGCACGTTGCGTTTCTGCCCGATGCGGAAGGCCCGGTCGGTGGCCTGGTCCTCCACGGCCGGGTTCCACCACCGGTCGAAGTGCACGACCTGGTTGGCGGCGGTCAGGTTCAGCCCGGTCCCCGCCGCCTTCAGGGAGAGCAGGAACAGCACCGGTTCGGCACTGGTCTGGAACCGCTCGACCATGGCCTCGCGCTTCTTCCTCGGGGTGCCGCCGTGCAGCCACAGCACCGGCATGTCCAGCCTGCCTTCGAGGTAGGGGGCCAGGCGGGAACCGAACTCGGTGTACTGCGTGAAGCACAGCGCCTTGTCGCCCTCGGCCGCCATCTCGGTGAGCAGCTGCTCCAGTTGGGCCAGCTTGCCCGAACGCCCCGGCAGCCGGGAACCGTCACCGAGCAGGTGCGCGGGGTGGTTGCAGACCTGCTTGAGCTTGGCCATGGTCGCCAGGACCAGGCCCTTGCGCCGGATACCGGTGGCCTCGTCGACGAGCGCGGTCATCTCGTCGACGGTAGCCTTGTACAGGGAGGCCTGCTCCGGGGTGAGCGTGCACCAGGTCCGCATCTCGTGTTTGGCGGGCAGGTCGGTGATGATGGAGGTGTCGGTCTTGAGGCGGCGCAGCACGAACGGGTCGGTGACCCGGCGCAGCCGCGCGGTGGCGGACCGACCGGAGTCCGCGGTGGCGGACCGACCGGAGTCCGCTTTGAGGTCGCGTTGGATGTCGGCCGCCACACCCTTCTCGAAGGCCTCGCGGGAACCGAGCAGCCCCGGGTTGGCGAAGTCCAGGATGGACCAGAGCTCGCCCAGGTGGTTCTCCACCGGGGTGCCGGTGAGCGCGATCTTCGAGGGCGCGGGGACGGCGCGTGCCGCCCCGGCCTGCTTGGTACGGGAGTTCTTGATGTTCTGGGCCTCGTCGCAGACCACCCGTGCCCAAGTCAGGGCGGAAAGCTCTTCGGCGTCGCGCAGCAACACCCCGTAGGTGGTCACGAACAGGTCGGTCTCGGACGCCGTCCGCGCCAGCTCCTCCCCCTTGGGCCGCCCGGTCCCGTGGTGCAGGTGCACCCGGAGTTTGGGGGTGAACCGGGCGGCCTCCTTGCGCCAGTTGCCGACGACCGAGGTCGGGCACACCAGCAGCGTGGGCGCCGGTCGGCGCTCACCGGTACGTTCGTCGGCCAGCAGGGCGAGCAGCTGCACCGTCTTGCCCAAGCCCATGTCGTCGGCCAGGACCGCGCCGAGCCCGAGCCCGTCGAGGTAGCGCAGCCACGCGGCCCCGCGTTGCTGGTAGGGGCGTAGGTCGGCTTCCAGGCCGGGCGGTTCGGCCATGGGGGCGAAGACCTTCTCGGCGCGCCCGGCCAGCAGGGCGCCCAGGTCCCCGTCCGCTTCGACCTCGACCGGTTCCGGGGCTGCGGGGTCGGGGAGCACCGCCATCCGCAGGGCCTCGGCCATCCCCACCGTCCCGCTCTTTTTGCCCGACAGGAAGGCGGCGGCGCGGCGGAGCTGGTCCGGGTCCAGTCGGGCCCACTCGCCGCGCAGCCGCACGAGGGGCTGCTTGAGCCGGGCCAGTTCGGCCAGCTCGCCGGGGGTCAGTTCCACGTCGCCGATCGCGGCCCGGTAGTCGAAGGCGACCAGTGTGCGCCCGATGCCCGTACCGTCCTCGGCCCGGTGGGAACCGTGTTCGGAGAGGGCGAGCCGGGTCGCCACCCCGACGCTGCCGGTCCAGGGTGGCAGGAGCACGCCGAACCCTGCGTCACGCAGGGCGGTGGCGTGCCGGTCCAAGAAGTCGCACGCCTCGTCCAGGGTCAGTTCGAGGGTGCCCGGGTGCTCGGGTGCCAAGGCGCGTGCCAGCGACGGGCAAGCGCGCGCGGCCCGGACCAGGTCCCGGTTGACGGGTTCGGCGGCGTCGCGGGGCAGCCAGTCGACACCCTCCCCCGCACGCAGCTGGTTCAGGGGGACCATGAGGGAAGGCTCCTCCACGGACTGGACCCAGACCTGCAACTGCCAGGGGTCGTCGGCCGGTGCGTACAGCCCGGCTCCGTTCTCCCCGTCCGACACGTCGTGCGCTGGTTCGGACGGCTCTTCGTGCGCGTGCCACTCGTCGTGCACGTCCCACTCTTCGCCCGCCGGTTCGGGTGCCGGTTCGGGTTCGGCCAGACGGAAGACGAGACGAATCGCACCCGCGAACTGGTGGGCCGCGGCGAACCAGTCCTGTAGCTCCTCGGCGAGCGGGTGCGTACCGGTGGTCGGCAAACGGACGGAGTGGCCCAGAACGCCGTCGGCGTTGACCAGCGCGGCCAACCACCGGTGCTGGACGCTCGGGCGTTCGGGCAGCGCGACATCGTGGCCGACCAGGTGTTCGCGGGCTACGAGGTCGGTGAGGGCGCACAGGGTGCCCAGAGCGGACGCCATCGCGTCAGCGCCCGCGCCGTGTGCGTCGAGGTCCGGGTCGTGGTGGGCACGGGCCGCGGGCGGCAGGGCCTCGACGTGGGCGCGCAGCCAGGCGAAGGCCGCAGCGTCCAACAGGGGCCGCCACCGGGCACGGGGACGCACGGCCGTGTACGAGTCACCGTAGGGGACGTTCTCCTCCACCAGGCGCGGCAGGACCCGGCGCGCTTCGACCAAGCCCTCGGCGGCGTCCAGCAGGGCGGCCAGGTGCGGCAGCGAGGCGCTGTCCGAGTGTGCCCGAACGCCGCGCAGCAGGGCCAGAGCGTCGGCTCCGGCCAGGTCCAGAGCGGGCACGCGCCAGGGACGGACCGATACTCGGCCGGGATCGTATGCGGGCACTCCGTCCATGGCGGGGAACCAGGGCGGTGGAACCGGGTGCCGGGGGATGCCCGGCAGGTGCAGCACCTCCTCCGAGGGGGCGGCGGCCGTCAGCGCGGACGGGCCGAGCACCTCGGACAGCGCACGGGACAGCGTGTCGTGGTCGAGGGCGTAGGGGTGGGGACGGACCCGTTCGCGTGAGTACGTCGCTGCTGGCGCACTGGAGTCCAGTCCCCACACGCGTAGAAGGTCCGCTTCCCAGAAGGCTTCGATGGCACGCACACACTCCATTGTCAGCCCTGAGACCGGGTGCGGAGTCCGTTTTTACGCAATCCGGGGACCGCAGCGCCAGGCGGAGGCCCTCGGTGTCTGAAACCGCCGAGGGCCGTTCAGCGCGGAGGCCGGTGCGGGGGTCAACGCAAGGACGGGGACCCGCAGCACTTCTTGTACTTGCGCCCCGAGGCGCACCAGCACGGCTTGTTGCGTTCGGGCGGCCACGGCCTCAGCCGCGGGTCGTCGTGGGCCAGGGACTCACCCCACTCACCACGGAGCTGGCGGTCCGAGGGCTCCCCGCCCCGACTGCGGGCGTACTCCTCCATCTCCGCGAGTGAGAACAGCGCCAAGCGCCAGTCCACACCCGGGTACTCACGCGATTTCTCGCGCAGTACCTGCTCCCCAGCACGAAAGTAGGCGTCGGCTCCCTGGTCGACGTACTCTCCGGTCAGCACCGCGCGTTCCCTCGCCAGGTGGAAGTCCTCCCTGGAACAGAGGACCTGGTGCCCCCGCTGGCGTCCGGGCCGACTCACGGGAGGCGGCCCAGGCGCGGCAGGAGGCGGCCCGTCGGCACCACCGAGCTCCGCGGGGAGAGACGGCTGCGGCTCGTTCTGGGACAACCCGACGGCGCGTGTGAGCCTGTCCATCATCTCCGCGGGATCGGCGCGATTGTGCACCCTGCGGTCGAAGTCGTCGGGGGCGTACCCGAGGTCCGCACGGACCCGGGCCCGGCCGATCAGGGCGTAGGCGAACACCAGGTCCTCCTCGTCCAAGTCCTTGGCATTGCCCGCCAGGTACTTCTGAGACGCGATGTCGTAGCAGGTCAGCGCCTGCTCCAAACGGCCCTGCGCGGCCAGCATCTCGGCCAGCAAGCCGGCGGGGGCTTTCTGGAGGACCCCCGGCACGAGGAGATCGGCGATGACGTGTTCCGCACCGTCCCGGGTCTGGCCGCCTTCCTCGGCGAACTGGAACCGCAGTTTCTCCATGGCCGCGAACTGGCGGTATTCGGTATCCGGGCCGTACTCGATCAGTGCGTCGAGGACCGAGACCGCCTTTTCGGCGCCTCCGGCGGGATCGGGCCCCGCGGCCTCTTCCAGAAGGATCTCCCCCGCCGACTCGGGGTACCGGTCCATCTCTTCGAGGACGCCCTGGGACAGGTCCAGCCGCTCGGCAGCGGCCCGCAGCGCGGCGCCGGAGGCGTCCGCCGGGTGTTGGGGGGACAGCGTGTTGTGCACCATGGGACTACGCTAGCCACAGACCACCCGTCCTGGGCCCGAAACCGGATCATCGGGGACGGCGGTGCGGAGGAGCAGCCGCCCTCGGTCGGCTGCCCACCCGGGAGGACGCGGTCGACGCCGGACCCGGCGCCGTCTGCCCCCGGCTGTTGGACGGGAACAGGCCCCGGAGCACCCACCACCCGCCTTCCGCCGAGTAGCCGGGGAATCCCGCCCCTGGCCACTCAGCGCCGCTTTCCCTCCGTTTGCGAGCGGGCGCGTCCGGGTCAGCAGGGCCGGACTGACAGGTCGGTGAGCAGGTCCTTGAGCACCGCCTCTTCCTCCACCCGGCGGCCGCGCTCGGCCATCGCCTCGGCCAGCGCCGGGTCCCATCCCGTCGGGGACGGCCTGCCGGTGAGCGCGGGCCCCGTCTCCGAAACCGAGGCACTGTAGTCGGCGGCCGCGAACCGCCACGGCTTCCAGTCCACGTGTGCGGCCACGCGCGCGGCGATGCGCACCCCGCCCCAGTCGAAATCGGCGTGCAGGCGCACGCGCGCACCACCGCTGGCCGCCTGGCGCAGCAGTGTCAGCGCTGCCGCGCTCGGCTGCCCCTGCAGGCACACCAGCGGGGCGCAGTCGGCGCCCAGGCGGTCCGCTGCCGCCGAGAGGACGGCCGGGTTCTCGCACACCGAAACGGTCACCCCGGACCAGTCCGGCCGCGGGCGGTCCCGGACCAGCTGGCGAAGCGTGAGTACCGCGGGTTGGCCCGCCCCGGCCAGGGCCGCCAGAGCCCGACCCGTGGCGGTGGTGCCCTCGCCGGGCAGGTTGAGTGCCAGCACAGTGGAGGACAGCTCGTCCTTGAGTACCCCCGCGCTCGCCCACACGCGCCGACGCCAGGCGGCCCCGCTGCCTTCGGGTTCGCCGGACAGGACGCGGGCCGCGCCCAAGACCAGGCCGGAGGCGGGCCGGTCGTCGTCCAAGGCGTGGGAGTCGCCCAGCACCCGGGCGGCGAACTCGCTCAGGGCCACCCCGTCGGCGGGGAGTGCGGACACGGCGGCGGCCACGGCTTCCAGAAGGTCCGCTGCCGCAGCGGGGTCGGGTTCCAGGCGGCGGACCCGGCCGTCGGCGCGCACCCCGGCGCACCAGGCCGCCAGATCTGCCCGCCGCGCGCAGATCCGCTCCAGGGGCGCGAACGCGGTGTCCCAGGCGCGTTCGCGTTCCTCGGCCTCCTCCTTGCGGGTCCGGACCGGACCGGTCAGCTGGACGACGGCGGCCGCCAACCCGTCGGGACTGGCGCCGCTGGAGCGCAGCACCGCGTCCAGGTCGTCCAAGGGCACGCGCAGTGAGCTCCCCCTACCGGGGCGGCGGCCGAGCAGGGACTCCACGGCCGCGCGTTCACCCTCGGCGACGCCGCTGAGCGTGAGGGCTCCGGTCAGGGGTGCGCCGTCGGCCATCCGGCGGCGGAGCCGCGCCAGGAGCCGGGCGGTATCGGGGGTACCGAGCAGCCGTTTCAGGCGGTGCGGGTCCGGCCCCGGTACCGGGTCCGGGTCAGCGTCAGGGCCGTTCAGCTCCACAAACCCTCCTGCTCCCCCAACCCCGCGCCGGTACCGGAGCCGTCCGGAGCGGGCGACTCCACGCCGCCCGCCTCGTCCGGATCGGCGGCCAGGAAGCGTTCCCGGCCGTCCCACTCCCAGCGGGTGACCAGGACCGCGCGGACACCGTCCACGCGGGAGAGCTGCGCGATGGCCAGCCCGGGCACCTGCGGGTAGCACCCCCACTCGCGTTCGCTGGTCATCGCCACGTCGAGGTCGAAGGCGCGCAGCAGCCCCAGACACTTGGCACGGGAGTCGTCGTCCACCCCGGCGAACGCCTCGTCCAGCGTGATGAGCCGGGGCACGTGCGGGTTGGCCGCCGTCGCGTAGTAGGAGGAGGCCGCCGCGAACAGGGGCACCGACACCGACAGTACGCGTTCGCCGCCGGAGGCCGGACCGGTGGCGCTGCTCCACTTGCCGTGCTGGTGGCGCTCGACGGCGAAGTGGTGCCAGGAACGGTAGTCCAGCGCCCGGGTGAGCCGGTCGAACCAGGAGCCGGTGGGGTCCTTGGCCCGCTCCTGTTCGATGAGGCGTTGCAGGAAGTCCCCGACAGCGGTCCGGTCCTGGGGCGACCAGGCGTCGGCGCTCTGGCGCAGGAGGCGGTCGCGTGCGGTGGCCACACCTTCGGGTGCGTCCCCGCGCAGCCGCCAGGACAGGCGCAGCCGCATCCCGGTACTGGTGGGCCGCTCCTCCAGTTCGGCGTTCATGCGGAGCACCTGGCGCTCGGCGGTGCCGATGAGGTCCTGCAGCGTTCCGGCGACTTCGGTGAGCAGGTGGTTCTCCAGCACCTCGCGCTCGCGGGCCGAGAGCAGTTCGCGGCGGGCCGCGACCTCGGCCGCCAGTGCTTCGGCGAGTTCGGGCACGGGCTGTTCGCGGCCTTGGAAGGTGACGCGGACGATGATGACACCGGCCACGGGCCAGGAGGAAGCGCCGTGCCCGTGCCGGGACAGGGCGTCCTGGAGGTTCTTGAAGTGCTGTGACAGGCTCTTCTGCAGCCGGTCCCAGACCTGCTCGGAATCGTCGGTGCCGTCGAGTTCGCGCTCCACGGCCCGGGCCAGACGCACGGCCGGGCCCGCCGCCCAGGGCTGGTCGGGGTCGGGCGCCTCCAGGCCCGGCAGGGCCACGTCCAGCAGGCCGGTGGCGCAGAAGGCGCGCAGGCCCTCGACCGCCTCGGCGCGGGAGCGCAGGCTGTCCTCGATGTCCTCGTCCAGGCGCTCGAGCCGTCCGGCGGCGCGCCCTCGCCGGTCCAGGGCTTCGGCGCGGGCGGCGGAGAGGTCGCGCTCCTCGGTGCGGCAGGACTCCAGGTCCGCTTCCACCTGGGCGAGCAGGCGGTTGAGTTCGGCGACGGCCGCGCCGACGGTCTCGCTGAGCGTGGTGTGGCGCTGGTCGGCGGCGCTGGCCTCCAGCCGGGCCTGTTCGGCGCGTTCGGCGAGGTCGGCGGCGACCTCGCGGCTGCGTTCGGTTTCGGCCCGTTCGTCGGCGAGTGCGCGGCGGGCATGGGTGTGGTTGCGGACCGCGGGCCACAGCCCGGCCAGGCTCACCTGGTAGTCGGAGAGGGCCTTGCGGTGTCCGCCCAGGGCGTCGTTGGTGGCGGGGGTGCCCAGTTCCGCCGCGGTGTCGGTGAGTTCGCGTTCGGCGGCTTGGCGGTCGCGGCGGGTCTGTTCGGCGCGGTCCGAGCGCTCGTCGCGGAGGCGGGTGAGGCGGACCGTCGCGCGCACGGTGTCGGCGACGGCGGCGTGGGCGGCGCGCAGGGCGGTGTCGTCGGGCAGAGCGGCCAGCTCGGCGCGCAGGGTGCGGCGCCGCTGTCCCAGGTTCTCGAGTGCGTGTTCGGTCTCTTCGATCCGGTGGGCGAGCTCGCGGAGTTCCTGTTCGATCCGGGCCAGGCGGTCCCGGCGCGCCTGTTCGCGGGCGCCCTCTCCGAGGTAGCGGGCCGTGTCCTTGACCCAGGTGCCGCGCAGGGCACCGACCCGGAAGGAGCCGTCGGTGCCGACCCGGGTGGCGGCCGCCGAGTCGGGCCCCGCGCCGATCCCGGCCAGGAGGGCTCGCAGGGTGTCGGGGCCGACGGCGCGGGCGTCGGGGTCCTGCGGGTCGATCGCCGGGTGCAGCAGGGTGCCCAGGTGTTCCCCGGTGACCGGGGAACCGGGCACGGCGTGCACGTCGTGGGTGTCGGGATCGGTGAGGGCGCCGTCGGGGCCGACCCAGGCGTCCAGCAGGCCGGAGGCCTCCAGGGCAGCTTCCAGCAGTGCACGCTCGCCCTCGTCGAGGTGGTCGGCGAAGTCGACGAGTTTCCACAGGGGTGCGCCGGGGCGCCCGGGGGCGCGCTCGGCGGTGCGGGTGTGGGGTGCGGGCGGTGCGGCGGGGCCGCCGGCGGCGAGCTGGCGTTGTTCGTCCTCCAGCTCGGTGCGCTCGCCGTGCAGGGAGGTGCGGGCCAGGCCCAGTTCCGCTTCGCGGGAGGCCAGGTCGGCCTCGACGAGTTGGGCGGTTTCCTGGGCGCGCACCCGCGCCGGGTCGGGGCCGTCCAGGGCACCGGCCCAGGCCTCGACCCGGTCGAGGGTGCTTTCGGGGTCTTCCGGGCGCAGCTCGGAGCAGCCGTTGAAGTGGTCGCGGACGGCGCGGACGTGGGTGTCGGCGGTCTCGGCCAGTTCCTGCTCGGCGGCGGCCCTGCGGTCGGCCAGTTCGGTGAGTTCGCCCTCGGTCTCCTCCAGCCGTTGCAGGGCGGTGCGGTGCGCCGCCGCCGCGGTCTCGGCGGCAGTGAGGAGGGAGGCCGTGTGGTCGAGGGCGCGGGTGCGCCGTTCCACGAGCGCCTCGGCGGCCTGTTCGTAGGTGGCAAGCGAGGGATCGGCCCCTTCCGCGCTCGCGGGGTCTCCGTCGGCGGGGCGTTCGAGAGGGCTTTCGACGGTGTCGCGGTGACCGGCCTCCACACCTGCCCTGGCCGCGGCGCGGACGGCGCCGGAACGCGCGGAGCTGAGCGCTTCGGCCTCCCTTTCGAGGCGCTCCCGTGCCTGGGCGCCGCGCTGCTCTGCGCGGGCCGCGTCCTGTCCGGCCCGCGCGGCGTCGCCCGAAGCCTGCTCGGCTCGGCCCGCGGTCTGCTGGGCTTCGATGCGGGCGCTGTCCAGGTCGCGTGCGCTGTCCATCTCCGGGCTGCGGCGCAGGGTTTGGTCCTGCCCGCGCAACCGGGCCACGCGTTCGTCGAGCTCGGCGGTGCGGGCGTCGACGCTGGTCAGTGCGGACTCGGCGGCGGAGTGGGCGGCCGCGGCCTCGTTGCGGTCGGAGGTGAGCCGTTCGTAGCGGGAGTGCTCGGTGCGCGGCGGGCGGGCCGCCCGGCGGGCCGCGGCGCGGGCGTAGTCGCGGTAGTGGCCGAGGAAGCCGGAGGCGGCGCGTTCGGCGTCGACCATGGCGTTGAGCTCGGTCTCGTCCTCTTCCAGTTCCCGGTAGGCCTCGGCCACGTCGGCGACGATCGCCTGGTCCACCGGGGGCAGGGACTCGGTGAGCGCCTTGGAGAGGGCGGTTTCGCTGGGCCGCTTGGACAGCTGGGGTTGGCGCAGCTGCACGAGCAGGTCCACGAGGGCCCCGTAGCGCTGTTCGCCCAGTCCGAACAGGGCCTCGTCCACGGCCCTGCGGTAGTCGCGGGCGCGGTCGTAGACCATGCCGTGGCCTTCGACGGCGTCGGCGAGGCGGTCCCGGGACAGGGCGGTGCGGGTGGCGTCGAGCAGACTGAGCCCGTCCGGGTCGCCGATGCGCTGAGTGGTGGAGAAGTACCAGTGGCGGGCGATGCCGCGCCCCGTGACGGCCTTGAGGCCACAGCCCAGAGTGCGGAACTCGGTGCCACCGTCGGCGGTGCGGCGGCCGAACTCGATCCAGGTGTAGCCGAGGCGGTCGCCGTGCGGGTGGTCGCCGCCCAGGAGCAGGTTCCACTCCATGCGCTTCTTGGGGTCGCCGTCGGGTTCGACCCGGTGCGCGGAGAGTTCGCCGTCCAGGAGGAAGGGCAGGGTCAGGGCGAGCACCTTGGACTTGCCGGTGCCGTTGTTGCCGCGCAGCAGCAGTCGGCCGTCGCGGAACCAGAACTGCTCGTTCTCGTAGTAGAACAGGTCGATCAGGCCCACCCGGAGGGGCTGCCAGCGTTCGCGTCCGGGCTCGGGCAGCCGTGCGGCTGCGGGCAGCGGTGCGGTCACGGGTTGCCTCCCTTGGGTGTGGTGACGACGGGTTCGGCCACGGCGTACCGGGCCAGGGCGGGGCGTCCCACGACGGCGGCGCGGCCGTCGACCGTGGTGTGCGCGGCCAGGCCCAGGGCGCGGAGCCGCTCCAGGGCTTGGGCGACCAGTTCGGGTTCGTTGCCGGGGGCCCGGGCGGCCTTGGACCAGTAGGAGGCGTGTTCGACGGCGAGTGCGCGCACCCGGTCGCACAGCGCCTCGACGGTGACCGGCCCCTGGGCGGCGGCCAGGTGTTCGGCGAGCAGCAGGGTGGCGTGTCCCTGCGTGCCCTGTTCGGGCATGCGCACGTCGGTGAGGTCGTCGTCGGGGTCGACCATGCCGATACCCTCGGCGCGCACCTCGGGGACCAGCCCGGTGAGTTCGGTGATCCTGCGGGTGAGGGCGGCGCGCTGACTGGTGAGGTAGGCGCGCTCGGCTTCGGTGAGCGTGTCGTAGTAGAGGACGGGGTCGTCGAGCAGGCGGCGGGTGAGGCGGTGGCGGATGGCCGTGTTGCGCAGGTCGTCGCTGTCCAGGTGGTGGGCGACGGAGTCCTCGGCCAGGGCGCGCAGCCGCTCCTCCGGGCCGGTGTCGGCGACGGTGGAGGGTCCCCGGGCGCCGACCAGCATCCCGGCCAGGACTCGGCGGTCGACGTCGTAGAGGACGTCGCCGGTGGAGCGCACGAAGGCGTCTTCGTCTCCGGCGACGCGGGCGAGCACACCCAGGTTCAGCAGCAGGCGGACCACGGCCACCAGGTCCATGCGCTCGTCGCGGGTGGCGAGGGTGAAGGCGAAGTCGAACTCGGGGGCGGCCGCCTCCAGGATGACCTGCTCCGACAGGCGGCCGAGGGCGATCTGTGCCTCGGCGCGCTCCAGGACTGCCAGGGAAAGGCACAGAAGGACGTAGCGCCGCCGGTCGAAGGCCAGACGGCCCCGGCCCTGCTCCCGGGCCGGGTGGGAGGGGTCGTGCGGGTTTCCGGGGACCTTGCGCAGACGCACCGTCTCTGCGTCCACGTGCAGGACCCACCCGGTGTTGCGGTCGAACCAGGCCCGCAGCTGGGCGGCGTGCTCGCGCACCAGGCGGAAGTCGGCGTCGTCTCCGCTGGCGCGCAGGAGCGGGCGGCGCAGCAGGGCCCGGGCTGCGCGGTGCATCCGGGCCCGGTCGAGGTCGTGCGAGGCGCTAGCGGCCACGGTCCTGCCCTCCGGTCACGTCGATGATGCGCACCAGGTGGTCGGGGCCGGTGAACGTGCCGCCGGGGGTGCGGATGGTGGCCTCCCCCGCCTCTTCTCCGTCGGCGAGGGCGCTCAGGTGGATCTCCATGGTCCCGTCGTTGCTGGTCGCGAAGGTCTCCCTGGTGTCGTGCCCCCACCGGGCCAAAGCGTCGCCGAGCAGTTGCAGGAACAGGCCGAAGGCGACGGGGTCGAGTTCGCCCAGCTCGGAAAGGCGCACGGTGCCGTCGGTGGCCAGCCGGGCCCGGGCCGCGGCGATCTCCCGTGCCTGCTTGCGGGCGAGCTCGGCCAGATAGCGGCGTTCCTCGCTGCGGTCGACGACCTTGCGGGCGCGGCCGCGCCTCTCGTAACTGCCGGTACGGCGCAGGCGGGGACTGATGGTGAGCGGGTCGGCTTCCGACCAGGGGGTGTGCGGCGGGACCGGATCCCGGTCGCGGGCGTCCAGGGTGGCGGCGTCCACGGTCAGGTGGCGGGAGGCGTGGAGCCCGAACGCGGTGCGCCACAGCCGGTGCCGGGAATCGTCGTCGGGGGCGTCGGCGAACCACCGGGCGAGGGCGCGAAAGTCGGCCGAGCGGTCGGAGCGGCCGGTGCG
This sequence comes from Nocardiopsis oceani, assembly GCF_054777395.1. NCBI lineage: Bacteria > Bacillati > Actinomycetota > Actinomycetes > Streptosporangiales > Nocardiopsidaceae > Nocardiopsis > Nocardiopsis oceani. The sequence goes on along the minus strand of NZ_BAAHAR010000002.1, from coordinate 11,626 downwards.
CCGTTCGTTGATCACCGACACCACCCGCAGCAGCTGGGGGATGGAGCTGCGGGCGCTGACGCGCAGCCGCTGGGACTGGGCGGGCCGGTCGGGTTCGGAAACGAACCAGGAGCGCAGGCCCTCCCAGCGGCGCCGCCAGACCGCCAGGGCCTCCTGGAGGTGCGGGGGGTCCTCTGCTGGGGACTCGGCCGTCTCACCGCCCGTCCCCTGCCGGTCAGCCCCCTGCCGGTCAGCCCCCTGCCGGTCGGCTTCCTGGCCTCCGGGTGCGGCGTCAGCGGCCTCGCGCTCGGCAGCGGTGCGCAGCAGGCGCCCGACCGGGCCGGTGCCGGTGCCGTCCCGGTCGAGTTCGCCGAGCACGTGGGCGATCTCGGCGCCCCGCGTGATGAGGTCGGCGATGAACCGCTCCAGGTAGGAGATGAGCCGGTCCTTGTAGGCCAGGAACGCGTCGACGTCGGCGTCGTGCAGGTCGATGGTGCGCTGGAGCGAGCCCATGAACGCCCGGGCGTTGTCGGCGAGGTCGGTGAACCGGTCGACCAGCATGAGCAGCGCCGCGTGGGTCTTGGCAGGGTCGGGCTCAGGCTGGTCGGCCAGTGCGTGCAGCGCCCACAGGTGGGTGGCGATGTCGGCCAGGGCCACGGTCTGGAGGGCGCCGCGCTGGCCCAGCGCCTCGTCGTAGGCGGTCAGCGCCCGTTCGGCGGCCTCGCCCGCCCGGGTCAGCTGGTAGATGTGGCGGCGCCGGTAGAAGTCCTCCACGGCGGTGACCCGTTCGGTGTCCGGGTCCTGGCGCAGGTTGCCCCAGCCCGCGAGCTTGACGAGTGCTTCGGCGACGGGGTCCGCGGTGGCCGGGCGGAGTTCCTCGGGCAGGCCGGTGTGGACCTCCTCGGGGCGCAGGTGCACCTGGAAGCGTTCCTTGGCGCCGACGAACACCGTCATCACGGCGCGGTAGAGCTCGGAGTTGGGCGCGTTGAGGTGGGCGAAGGTGCTGTAGGGGCCCTCGCGCGCGTCCTGACCCGAGGGGTCACCGGGCTGTTGGTGAGGGAGCGAAGACATCGCGTCCAGTATCGCCCACGGCGGGGACCGACGGTGCCGTCCGTATCAATAGGCGGGGTTTTCTCCTGCTGAAAAGTGTGCCCGGCGCCGCTGCAGGCGGTAGGAAGGAGCCCAGACGACACGGCGGCGCGGCCGCACAGCAGCAGGACGGGAAACGACGATGGCGCAGCGGAAACTGGAGAACCGGGTCTACCGGCTCCTGATCGAACTGGACGGCACCCACCCTTCGGTCTGGCGGCGGGTCGAAGTGCCGGCGACCATGCCGCTGGTCCACCTGCACATGCTCATCCAGTCCGTGATGGGCTGGGAGAACTCCCACATGCACGGCTTCGAGTTCGGTCGGCGCCGGTACAGCGCCTACGAGGACATGATCCACGAGGGCGACCTCGACGAGTACGAGTTCCGGGTGGGCGACGTGCTCAGCCGCAAGGGCTCCAAGGGCACCTACACCTACGACTTCGGCGACGACTGGCTACACCTCATCACCGTGGAGGCGACCGGCGAGGCCGATCCCGACATCTTCTACCCCCGGCTGCTGGACGGCGCCGGGGCCGGGCCACCCGAGGACTGCGGCGGAGTCGGGGGTTTCGAGCACCTGCGCACCATGCGCGACCACCCCGAGAGGATCGACGGCGTGTACTTCGGCCTCGACCCCGAGGAAGAGCGGGCCTGGGTGGAGGAGATCGAACCCGACGACCTGGACCTCGACGGACTCCAGGACGCACTGCGGGCGATGTTCGAGGCGCTGGAGAAGGGCGAACTGCCCCCGGCGGACCCGGACCTCTACCCCGAGGAGACCCCGCCCCCCATGCGTCCGGTGTCGCTGGCGCCCGAGGCGGAACTGGCCCGCACGGCCGCGGAGACCGAACCGCTCCGCGGACTCCTGGCGCTGGCCCGGTGGTTCGGCTCCGACAGGGAACTGACCAGCAGTGGTGTCCCCAAACCCGCGGACGTGCGCGCCGCCGTCACCGAACTCGGACTGCTGCGGCCCGCCGCGGCGAACGAGGCCGCCGTCTGGGACGAGAAGCTGCGGCGGCTCCGCTCGGCCCGCGACCTCCCCGGCTTCCCGGAACTGTGGGAGGTCGCCCTCGACCTGCGTTTGATCGAAACCCTGGGCAAGCGGGTACGCGGGGCGGACGGGGTGCTCGAGGGGCTGCCCGACGAGCGGGTCCTCGGCATGTGGGCCCAGCTTTTCGAGGACGCCCTCAACGGTGAGCCCATGGGCAAAGAGGCGCACACGCTCGATCCGCAGGCGACCGACCTGGCCGTCCGTGCGCTGATGGACCTCTACGACGCCCCCGACGATGCCGAGATCCCCCTCCACTCACTGGTCGAAGGGCCGGTCAACGAGATGGAGGAGGCCGGGTTCTCCGACGGCATCCCGGTCGAGCAACTCATGGAGGTGCTGGTCGGCAACCTGTACGCGGCGCTGTTCGTCCTGGTTTCGTTCGGCGGCGTCCGGCTGGTGGACCACACCCCCGACGAGGTCTCCGTGCAGTACCAGCACGGCAGGTTCCCGTTCCTGATCGCCGATCCCGCCGAACCGAGCCCGCACGCCCGGATCGACTGCGCGGCCGTGCTCACACCCCTGGGGCGGTACGGCGTGCGGGAGATGCTGCTCAAGTCGGGGATACCGGCCCCGTTGGTCGGCGAGTCGGCCGACGCCGGTGCCGCCGAGTTCCTCGATGCACTGTCGCTGACCCCTCCGGAGTTCCACCAGGAAGAGATCGCGGCGTGGACAGCTGGGCGCGCCGTGGGCGACGCGGTCCGCGACATCACCGAAGCCGCATCCGAAGTCACGGCGGAGGGCGCGCTCCGCCGGGCCTACGCCGCCGAGGTCCTGAACTCGCTGGGCGCACCGGCCCAGCCGGAACTGCGCGACCTGCTGGGGTCCGAGCACCCCGCGCTGGCCGCTCTTGCCGCCGGGGCGCTCATGGCGTCGGGCACACTCACGGAGGCGGAGTACCAGCGGCTGAGCACCGAGTACGGGCCCTGGTTGGCCATCGACATGGCGTCGGGGCCGCTGGAACAGGGCGAGGAGTATCTGGCGTTCCTGATCGAGCTCAACACCGAAGAAGGCACGGGGCCGATCGGAGAGCTCCTGCTGGCGGACGCGAACCGCTTGTGGACGATCGACCACCCGGGCACGGTGCCGGTGCTGGAGGCGCTGGGTCGGCTGCACCCGGACAAGAAGGTCGCCAAGGAGGCCCGCCGGGCGGCGCACAAGGCCCGCAGCCGCAGCTGACCCAGGAGCGCAGCGAACAGCGCTTCCGCACGGCGTGGTCCACCTCCGACCGCGGGATCCGTTCCATGACAGGGGTGCCGGGCGCCGCTGAAGGCGATAGAACGGAGCTTCAGACAACACGGCGGCGGGGCGGGAAACGGCGATGGCACAGGGGAAACCAGAAAACAGGGTGCACCGGATCAGGATCGTGCTGGAGGGTACTCTGCCGCCGATCTGGCGGCGGGTCGAGGTACCCGAGGCCATGCCGCTGAGCGACCTGCACACGCTCGTCCAGGCCGTGATGGGGTGGCAGAACGCGCAGCCGCACTTCTTCGAGTTCTCCGGACGGCTCTCCGGCGACAGCGAGCACATGGGAGCCGGTGCGGCCGACCTGGACGAGACCACAACCGTAGTCAGCGACGTCCTGGGCCGCGGGTGTTCCCAGGGCACCTACACCTACGACCCCGGCGACGACTGGCTGCACGTTCTCACCCTGGAGGAGGTCGGCAAGCCCCGACCCGACACTGTCTACCCTCGGGTGTTGGACGGCTGGGGCGGCTGCCCGCCGGAGGACTGCGGCGGCCTGTTGGAATTCGATGACCTGCGCGAACTCCGTGACCACCCCGAGTTGTTCGACGAGGACGAGGATCTCGCGGAGGAGCAGCGGGAGTGGGTGAGTCTGCTCGCACCCGACGACCTCGATATCGAGGCCGTTCAGCAGGACGTACGCGCGGCCTTCGGGACTCTGCCGGAGGAAGGGACCGCATCCTCCGGCAAACGCGTCCTTCCCGCGCGACCGGTGTCCCTGCCCGATCCGAAGGAGCTGGCCGAGAGCGCGGAACGAACGGAGCCGCTACGCGGGCTGCTTCGCCTGGCGCAGTGGGCCGTTCCACACAAGCGGCTGACCGCAGCGGGTACGCTCCACCCGGCCGAGGTCCGCCATGCGGTCGAGGAGCTCGACCTGCCGCTGGAGGACGCCGGGCACGAGGTCGCGGAACGCGGCGAACAGGGGCGAGGGAGCCGAGCGTCCGGGGGCCTCCCGGACTTCCAGTCTCTCTGGCGCACGGCAGTCGATCTGGGACTGATCCACACGGAATCAGGCACGGCCTTCCCCGCCCCGGAACTCCTCCTCGGAAAGCTGGCACCGGCGACAGTGCTGGACCTGTGGGTGGAGCTGTTCGAAGCCGCTGTCAGCACGGCATCACCGGCATCCGGCCCCGGAGTTACCCAACCCGCCCTGCGCCTGCTCTACGAAGCACCCGACAACGCCGAGCTCTCCCTGTCCCAACTGGCAGCCGGACTACGCGCGGAGGCCGAACATGCCGGTTTCCCCCTGACGAGCGAACTGGGACTCACTCAGGAGCTCGTCACAGGATCGATGTACCAGTCGCTGCTCCGTCTCGCCGACACCGGCGGGGTCCGCCTGGTGGAGGGCTCCCCCGGGCGTCCCGCGAAGCCGTACCGCCCCGGGCCGAGGGATTCCGAGGCCATGCAGTGGCTGGGTTCCCTCTCACCACAGCCCGTAGGCCAAGGCGCAGAACACGCGGTTGTGCTCACCCCGCTGGGCCGTTATGGAACACGCCAGGCGCTCCTCAAGGCAGGGGTCCCCGCGCCGCTCAGCCAGAGCATCGCCGAATCCAGTGCCGCCGAACTCCTCGACGCGTTGCGGGCCCTGCCCAGGACACGGTACCTCGCCGAAATCAAGCCGTGGGTGGCAAGGCGCACGGGCGCCGAGGCGGTCCGTGAGATCGCCGAGGCAACCGCTGACTCCACCGGTGGCGGTGCGGTGTATCGAGCCCTCGGAATATCCGTTCTGAGTGAGGCTGGTGAGCAGGCCCTGCCGGAACTGCATGCGCTGCTCAGGTCGGATCGGCCGATGGCAGCCGGACTGGCCGCTGGCGTCCTGCTGAAGTCGCGCTCTCTCACCAGGGAGGAGCACGAAAAGCTGCTCGCCGACTACGGCCCCTGGCAGGCAGTCGACGCTGCTGCTGGGCACTTGGTGTGGGGCGAGGATAACTTGGTCTTCCAACTCACGAGCGCCCCTGGTGAGGCACCGGACAGGATCGGGGAGCTCCTGCTCGCGGACACCGACCGGATGTGGAAGATCGACCATCCGGCCACGGTGCCGGTGCTGGAGGCGCTGGGTCGGCTGCACCCGGACAAGAAGGTCGCCAAGGAGGCCCGCCGGGCAGCGTACAAGGCCCGCAGTCGGCGCTGACTGAGTACCGCGCCGCGTGCTCCGAACCTCTGTTCCGCACGGCGGCTGCCGATCCCCGCACGTAAGCGGGGGTGCGGGAGTACGGGGGTGCGGGGGTGCGGGGGTGCGGGGCGCCGACGGCAGATGTGGCGGACACGGACTGTCCTCCACTTCTGCGATGGTTCTCCTGGACACGCATGGAACAGGGGAACAGACGATGACCAGCAGGACCGCGCCCGTTCTGGACGACCGGGCGCTCAACCGCGCCACCCTGGCCCGGCAGGCGCTGCTCGCCCCGACCGGCGCATCGGCCCTGGACACCGTGGCCCACCTCGGCGGGCTCCAGGCACAGGAGCCGCAGGAGCCGTTCGTCGGGCTCTGGTCGCGGTTGGGCTCCTTCGCCCTGGCGGAGCTGTCGGATCTACTGACCGAGCGCCGGGTGGTGCGGGTCCACCTCATGCGGCGCACCGTCCACCTGGTCACGTCCGAGGACGCCCTCGCCTGGCGGCCGCGGTTCGACGCCATGCTGCGCCAGAAGGTCATGGGCGTGTACCGCAGCGAACTCAGGGAGGTGGACCTGGCGGAGCTCGCCGAGGCGGGCCGGGCCGTGATGTCCGACGGTGCACCGCGCACCATGGCCGAACTCGTCGAGGCGGTGGCCGACCGCTGGCCCGCACCGGGGAAGCGGCCCCTGGGCGAGATGCTGGTCTCGGCGCTGCTCCCCGTCGTGCAAGCGCCGCCGCGCGGTCTGTGGCGGACCAAGGGCGGGGTGCGCAACGTGCTGATCTCCTCCTGGCTCGGCCGTGAGATCGACCCGCCCGCGCCGGAGGGCTCCGATCCGGTGGGCCAGGCCCTGGTGCGGCGCTACCTCGCCGCGTACGGTCCGGCGACCTCCACCGACCTGCGCTCGTGGTGCGGGTTGTCCGGGCTGCCCGCGGCGGTGGCGGCCATGCGGGACGAACTGGTCTCCTTCCGCGACCAGCGCGGCCGGGAGCTGCTGGACCTGCCGGACGCCCAGCGCCCGGACCCCGGTACCGAGGCCCCGGTCCGGTTTTTGCCCGCGTTCGACAACGCGGTCCTCGGCTACCACTACCGGAGCCGGATCATCGACGACGAGCACCGGGGCCTGTCGGTCGCCGGTGAACGCGTGGTGCTGGTGGACGGCCGCGTCGCCGCGACCTGGCGGCCCGAGGGCGGCGCCGTGGTCGTCACCCCGTTGCGCGCCCTGGCCGGGAACGACCGGGCGGAGGTCGGCGCACAGGCTGAGCGGCTGTCCCTGTTCCTGTCCGAGGGCGGGAGCGACCGCGTTCGGATCGACGCACCTAGCGGCTGACCGGCCGGGCCCGGTGCCGCCAGACCCGGGCGTTGCCGGACCCGAGTAGAAGTCCCAGAGAACCACCCTTGACACCACCGTGCTCCAGTTCACATACTACTCCGTATCATTCCTAGTAGGAGGGGTAAGTTACGTGGACTTCACGTTTTCCGAAAAGGTCGCCATCGTGACCGGGGCCGGGGGCGGCCTGGGCCGGGCACACGCCCTGGCTCTGGCTGAGCGCGGCGCGAAGATCGTGGTGAACGACCTGGGCGGCCCCCTCTCAGGAGCGGGGGCCGACGAGAGTCCCGCCGCCAGGGTGGCCGCCGAGATCGAGGGCCGCGGCGGCGAGGCCGTCCCCGACAGTTCTGACGTCACCGACCCGGACGCCGTCGGCCGCATGGTCGATCAGGCACTGGAACGGTGGGGCAGGGTCGACATCCTGATCAGCAACGCGGGCATCCTGCGGGACAGGTCGTTCGCCAAGGCGGACACCGGCGACTTCCAGAAGGTGGTCGACGTCCACCTCATGGGCGCCGTGCACTGCGCCAAGGCCGTCTGGCCGCACATGGTCGCGCGGGGATACGGGCGCATCCTCCTGACGACATCGGCTTCGGGGATCTACGGCAACTTCGGCCAGGCCAACTACGGGGCGGCCAAGTCCGGGCTCGTGGGGCTGATGAACGTGCTCGCGATCGAGGGCGAGCCCAAGGGGATCCACGTCAACTCCCTGGCCCCCACCGCGGCGACGAGGATGACCGAGGAGCTCATCGACCCGGCCTCGCTGGCGGCGCTGACGCCCGAGTCGATCGCGCCGGGGGCGGTGTTCCTCGTCTCCGATGCCGCCCCGACCAAGACGATCCTCGCCGCCGGAGCCGGGGTGTTCGCCGTGGCCCGCATGGCGGAGTCGGCGGGCGTCCACCTGCCCGAGGCGGAACGCTCGCCCGAGACCATCGCCGCGCGCTGGGACGAGATCACCGACATGTCCGCACCCGTGGTCACCGATTCCGCGTTCGACCAGACCAACCGCTACGTGGACCTCGCCAGAGAGCAGCATTCGAACGTCGTCGCGTAGCTCCCGGGCCCGACCCCGTATCGATGACACCCCTCATCCCGAACGGGTCGGTGATCCGCGGCGCGGGCAACGGCCAGCCCGTCCGATGACGGGACGCCCCGATGACAGGCCACCCTCCCAAAGAAAGGACACAACATGACTCCGGTCATCGCCATCATGTTGTTCTACTTCGCCGTGATGTTCGCCATCGGGTACTGGGCGAAGTCCCGGGTGAAGTCCTCCAGGGACTTCCTCATCGCCGGCCAGAGCCTCGGCTTCTTCGTGATGGCCATCGGCACGTTCGCGTCGATCCAGAGCGGTTTCGGCATGATCGGGCACACCGCGAACACCAACGCCTGGGGACTGCAGGCCCTGGTCGCGGCAGCCCTCCTCGTCCCCGTCTCGTTCGCGATCTGCTGGTTCCTGCTGGGCGCACGCCTGTACAAGCTGGGCCGCAAGTACGAGGTGTACTCCATCCCGGACGTGATCCGGATCAGGTATCCCGGACGTGCGGCCCACGTGACCATGGCGGTCGCCATGTTCGTGGGCTCCGTCGCCTACATGACCGCACAGGTGACCGCCACGGGTGTGATCGTCAGCCTCATCTTCGGGACTTCGATCACCGTCGGCGCGATCATCGGTTCGGCCGTGGTGGCGCTCTACACCATCGCCGGGGGCATGCTCGCGGGGGCCTGGACCGACTTCATCCAGGGCCTGCTCATGATCGTGATGTCGCTCGCGGCCTTCATCGTGGCCACCAACACCGTCGGTGGTTGGAGCACGATGCTCAACACCATCGCGAGCCACGACGTCGACTTCCTGCGGCTGGACGCCAGTCAACCGCTGACCTACATCTACACGTTCGTCGTGATGGCCATCCTGGGCACCGCCGCCCAGCCGCACCTCATCACCAAGTTCCTCATGCTCCGCTCCCACTCGGAGCTGAAGTGGGGGGCGTCCATCGCGGCTCTGGGCTACGCGCTCACGACGCTGTTCGCCCTCGGGGTCGGCCTGGCCATGCGCGCCCTGACCATCGAGGGGCGGGCGCCGGAGCTGGACAACATCGACAACACCACCACCTGGTTCTTCGAGAACATGGTGTCCCCGGTGTTCGCCGGTTTCGTCATGGCGGGCCTCTTGGCGGCGATCATGTCGAGCTCGAACTCCTTCATCGCCGTCGGCGCGTCCTCGCTGATGCGCGACCTTCCGCTCGCCTACGGGATCACCGTCCGCAGAGAGGTCTTCTGGGCCCGGATCACCAGCGCGATCGTCGTGGCGTGCTCGCTCCTGTTCGGCCTCTACCTCTCCCAAGTCGTGTTCCTGCTCGGTGCCATCGGGTGGGCGGCCTTCGCCTCCGCGATCTTCGGACCCTTGGCACTGGGCCTGTACTGGCGCCGCGCGACCGGGGCGGCCACCACCGCGGCCATCGCCTTCGGCATCGTGGGCAACCTCGTCACAGCAGCCCTCACGGCGCAGGAGATCATCACCCTTCCCACCTACATCCAGACCGGCGGACTCATCACCTGCCTCGGGATCCTGATCTTCATCGCCCTGTCCGTGGCCGTGCCCTCCCGCGGGTGCGATGCCCGGTTCACGCGGATGTTCGGGCCCGGCGCACCGGAGGACGAGGCGGTCCCCGATGACAAGGCGGTCCCGGAGGACGGGGCGACCGCTGAGCCGAGCCGCCGAACCCCCTGAAGAAAGGCAAGGTTGGTCACCATGAAGTTGGACCGCACCGACACACTGGTCGCCGTGTGCTTCGCCATCACCGCCACCGCCACCGTCGGAATGTTCTTCGACGTCTGGCATCTCGTCTACTACGCCATCCCGGCCCTGATCACTCTGCTCATGCTCATCGGGTCGCTCAACATGCGCCACGAGTGGAGCGCGACCGTGGTCGTCTCGCTTCTGTCGTTCGGGGCGGTGCTCACGCTGCTGTTCGCGGCCGCGCACGCGACACTGCACGGTTCCGGCTACTGGGGCGGGCTGCCGACGTCGTCCGCGCTGGTCTTCTATGCCATCTGGCCGTTCACCACGGTGGTGGGCCCGCTGCTGTTCACCCTCGTGTACCAGAAATGGATCCGCCACGACTTCGAGGAGAGCCAACCGGAGTCGGCCCAGTCCTGATCGGCACCACGACACGAACGACGGAAGGTACGCATGCACACGCCACCCGAAGGGTTTCCGCTGTGCGACATCCCCGGACACTACGCCTCACTGCGTCCCGGAACCGTCGCCGTACGGTGCGGTGACGAGGAGCTGACCTGGGAGCGCCTCCACCTCGACAGCAACCGGGTAGCCCGCGGACTGGAGAGTTCAGGCGTCACGGCCGGAAGCATCGTCGCCCTCATACTCCCCAACGGGACCGACCTGATCGTGGCCGCGTTCGCCTGCTACAAGGCGGGCGCGGTTCCGCAGCCCCTCTCCCCCAAGCTCACCGGCACGGAACGGCGGGAGATCCTGGAGCTGTCGGAACCGGCTGCCACCGTGACCGGGTCACCGGCGTCCACCGTCCCCAACGGGGTGACCGTCGCCCAGCTCCGCGCACTCGGCGACGCCGACGACCTGCCCACGCGGATCGCACCCTCCTGGAAGGCACCCACGTCCGGAGGGTCGACCGGCCGCCCCAAGATCATCGTCTCCGGCAAGGACGCGACCTTCCGGAGTTTCGACGCGCAGGCCTGGGGGATCGAACCCGGGCAGCGCACGCTCATGACCGCACCACTCCACCACAACGCGCCGTTCGCCACCACGATGCCCACCCTGTTCACCGGGGGTTCCGTGGTGTTGTTGGGGAAGTTCGACCCGGAGACCACGCTCGCGGCGGTGGAACGCCACGCGATCGACTGGCTGTACCTGGTGCCGACGATGATGCGCCGCATCCACGCGCTGCCGGAACAGGTCCGGGGGCGCTACGACCTGTCCTCGCTCCGGTCCGTCTGGCACGTCGCGGAACCGTGCCCGCCCTGGTTGAAACGGGCCTGGATGGACTGGCTCGGCCCGGAGACGATCTGGGAACTCTACGGGGGGACCGAGGCGCAGGCGGGGTGCACCATCACCGGCCGCGAGTGGCTGTCCCACCCCGGCTCGGTGGGGCGTCCCGCCTGGGGCGAGATCAAGATCGTCGCCGCGGACGGCACCGACGAGACAACGCCGCGCACCCTCGGCGAGGTCTACATGCGGCCGGCGGAAGGCAGCACCGCTTCCTACCGCTACATCGGCGCGGAGCCGAAGGCCCTCGACGGCTGGGAGTCCCTCGGCGACCTGGGCGAACTCGACGAGGACGGTTACCTGTACCTGCACGACCGGCTGTCGGACATGATCGTCACCGGCGGGGTGAACATCTATCCGGCTGAGGTCGAGGGGGCGCTGATCGAGCATCCGGAAGTGCTCTCCAGCGCCGTGATCGGGCTTCCCGACCCCGACCGGGGGAACCGTGTCCACGCGATCGTCGAGGCGGCAGAGGGTTCGGCGGTGACGGCCGCGGGTCTCAGCGCGCACGCGCAGGAGCGACTCTCTCCGCACAAGCGGCCGACGAGCATCGAGATCGTCCACGAACGGTTGCGCGACGACACCGGCAAGATGCGCCGTTCGGCCCTTCGCGCCGCAAGGCTACCCGGAGTGAAATACTGAGTAGTATGTAACCTTGTGTGTTCAGAGCACCTAGATGATTGAGTCCGATGTCTTCAGTGGTCGTAGGCGATCAGGGACCGCTTGACGGGGGCGTTGGTCTCCCAGTTGTGCCAGATCGCCGCGGCCATGGCCAGCAGGCGCTGTGCGGTACGGGCG